>NZ_CP007474.1:600000-900000 GCF_000632845.1 Ehrlichia japonica
TTCTATTTTTTAGAACCACTGTTATAAAGTACTATGTTTTACTAGCAAAAACAGCATTTATTAAGAATAAAAATAATGATTACAACTGACAGTATGAGCAAAAAAAAGTACTTCTACCATTTTTACTTGTTACTGAAATAAAATTACTGCACTTATAACATCGCTTTTTTGCTCTGTTATATACTAAAAAATGATTCTGAAATGTTCCTCGTATTCCAAGTGGTGATACATAATCCTTGATACTTGATCCACCATTTTCTATTGAAAATAATAAAATATTTTTAATCTTATCAATAATGCTATTGCATTCTACAATTGATAAATTTTTACAAGTCTATTAGGTGATATTCCTGCAAGAAAAAGACTTTCCGTAGAATATATATTACCTATACCAATAACAAATTTGTTATTCATCAATAAAGATTTTATAGTACACTTTTTATGAACAGTACTATACAAATAATCAGTATTAAACTCGCCAGATAGTGCATCAATACCAAAATCTTTAAAAAATTCTGTATATTGATTATAATTTAATGATATCACTATTCCAAATCTTCTTGGGTCATTAAAAGTAAGTAATTTATTATCACTAAGATAAAAAATTATCTGATTATGTTCTTTTTGTTTAATATAATTCTCATTACAAATCAAATTGCCACTCATACCTAAATGTATAATTATGTAATACTGATTGCTGAGCATTAAAATAATATATTTACCCTTCCGGGTTATTTGAGATATAGAATTATCTATAGCGATATCACATAGATCCCGTGTAACTGGTATACGTAAATCATATCTATTGATTTCTATATTTAATATAGTTTTGTTTAAAATTTCAGTAGATAATGTTCTACAAATTATTTCTACTTCAGGTAGTTCTGGCATCTTTCATTTGACGTTGCTTATGCTTCCTACGAAGTAGATTAGCTTTTAATGCATTAGATAAAGTTTTAGTTTTATTTGTATTTTTAATTTTTTTTGACTTATTCATAATAAAAAAATAAAATAAACTTAATTAAGCCGTTATAGCTTAGTGGAAAAGCACATCATTGGTAATGATGGTACCTAAGTTCGATTCTTGGTAACGGCACCCACTTATTAAGCATATATTTTTTTATAAAATTGTAAACATTATAATTGCATGATGTATTGGGGGATTGCTTAGTGAATCAAATGCTAAGAAGATATGCAATATTATGGATAAAGCTGCTACATTAGGAATTCCCATAATTGACATTAATGATTCAGGAGGAGCAAGAATACAAGAAGGTGTAGATTCATTATCTGGCTATGGAGAAATCTTTCAACGCAATGCTAACCTATCTGGTGTAGTCCCGCAAATATCTTTAATTATGGGGCCTTGCGCAGGTGGAGCAGTTTATTCTCCTGGCGTTGACTGATTTTATTTTTATGGTGCGTAATACTTCTTACATATTTGTAACAGGGCCAGATATAATAAAAAAAGTTATATATGAAGAAGTTACTCAGGAAGATCTTGGTGGAGCAAAAGTGCATGTTAGTAAAACTGGTATCGCAGATCTGGTATTCCACAATAAAATTGAAGCATTATTACAAGTTCGTAAACTTACGAATTTTATTCCATCTAACAATATGGAGTCATTAAAATCTCAATCAATTGCAGATATTGTAAATACAGAAGATTTATCTTTGAATACATTAATACCTAAAAATAATTCTACTCTATATAATATGTATGAATTATTAGAAAAAGTGTATGATGAGAGACTATTTTATGAAATAAAACCAGATTTTATTAATAAGTCTAATTCCTGCTTTTCATACAGGACTTTATATAGAATTTTTAAAATTTGATACTAACTATTTATATAATACTCTAACTAATAAATTTATTATCAATATAGGTAACATATTATCACAGATAAGTATCACATACTAAATTTACAAAAGATTTATCAATAGCATTGTTTCTAAGATTAAAAATATTTTATTATTTTCCTTCTTTTAAAATTTATCAATTTAAGAATTGTAATAGTTTTATATAATTAGGTTTATAATGTGTATTGCACACTTCTTCTAATAAATATAACATATAATATCACTAATCTTAAAAACCTACAATTTACAAATAGTATAGAGAATTTCAAAATGGTGACTTTGTCATATGTTACTATATATGTTAATTTATGATGTATCTGCATATAATTGCTTTACAAAAACATTGAAATATAAAACAATTCTAGTTTTTATAAGATTCTATTGTTTTTATGTCACATAACGTAATAACTCGATTTGCTCCATCACCAACTGGACATCTACATTTAGGAGGTGCAAGAACAGCTTTATTTAATTGGTTATATGCTAAACGTAATAATGGTAAATTTTTATTACGCATTGAAGACACTGACAAGAAAAGATCATCTCAAGAACTTATAGACTCCATTATTAACGCAATGTCTTGGTTAAAGATTCCTTATGATGGAGAAATAATATTACAATCAAAAAATATATCAAGGCATGTTGAAATTGCAAATCAACTAATATTAAATAATAAAGCATATTATTGTTATTGTTCTGAAGAAGAAGTAAGTAAAGAAAAAGAAGAATTCAGTAAAAAGGGTTTATATTATAAACACAATTGCAGATGGAAAAATAAAAATCCACCAAGTAATAATCTCACTAGAGTTATTAGATTAAAAAGTCCCACTGACGGTATGACATCATTTAACGATGAAGTATATGGTAACATTACGGTAAGTAATACACAGTTAGACGATATGATTTTATTACGTTCTGATAATACCCCAACCTATCTTCTATCTGTAGTTGTAGATGATCATGACATGAACATTACTCACATTATTAGAGGAACAGATCATTTAACAAATACAGCACGCCAATTATTAATATATAACGCATTGGAATGGAATCCACCTAAATTTGCTCATATTCCATTGATACATGATGAAAATGGCAATAAGTTATCTAAAAGACAGCAAGCAATTGGTATACATGAATATAAAAACTTAGGTATATTACCAGAAGCAATATTTAATTATTTATTAAGGATGGGATGGAGTCATAACAATGATGAAATTATTACTTCAGATCAGGCAATAAGGTGGTTTTCTATAGAGGGCATTGGACAATCTCCAGCAAGACTAGATAACAAAAAACTTGAATTTCTAAATAATCATTACATTAATATAACTGAGGATAAAGTAATTCTTAATATGATCATTCCAATCATAGAAGAAAAAAAAGGATATGCAATAAATAAAGAAAAAAAAGAATATCTATTAAAAGGGTTAAATGAATTGAAGAAAAGGACAAAAAGTTTAGTAAATCTAGCCAATGAATCCTTATTTTATGTTGAAGATATCCCAATTTGTATTGATCAAGAATCCAGTGCTACTATAAAGGATTACAAGCATATATTTTCCATTTTATATGACGACCTATCAAAAATTCCAGAAAACGAATGGAATAACAGTGTATTAACATCAACGATAAAAAATATTTCACAAAATTTGAATATAAAAATTAGTACTATTTATCATTGCTTGCGTGCATCTATTATTGGAAGAATGAATGCTCCAAGTATTATTGAAATTATGATTAATTTTCAACAAAAAGAATGTTTGCAACGCATAAAATATGTGCAAAACATAAAGTAACTTTTTCATTCTACCATTAGTAGAAAGCAATTCAAAATTTTTAAACACTAGTGTTTAGCTTTCGAAAAAATTTCATAATTATTCAGAATATCCTACAATCTTAGTGTAATGCAAAAAATGAAATCATCAAAAGATATGACAGTAATATTATTAACAACAAAATCAACGATATTAGCAGTATAATAAAGAAAGGTTTTCAATCTACAATTATATCTAATTATGTACTACTAAATATGCCAGATGAAAATACATATTAAAAAAGATGAAAGTAATAATGTCACTTACAAAAAAATTGTAATGATACTAATTATCATAAATCTAAAAATAAGAAACTAGTTTTATAAATATGATAAGCTATTAAGTGATATATCATTAATAATGAAAAATATATAAGAAAAATTTCTTCATTATGCTGTAGTCCTTTTTTTTCAGCAAAATGCTAAAATATAATACAAGGAAATAAGAAAAAGCATATAATTATGTGAAATACAAACCAATCTAAGATGTAAGTAAAAATATACAAATTAACTTAAAATGTATATTGTTATAATAACCATAATAGATAAATTAATAACAATTTACTTGATATACAACTATTTTTATAGTACCATATACTTAACTATGTGTGTTATTCAGTGGTTTATATAAGATGTTTTCAAAATTACAACAAGCAATCAAAGGCAGGGGTGAAAGTTCCAAACAACTTAACGAAAGAACTAGCAAAAAATCAGAAGTTGTTACTGGTGCACAAGGTGGACTTGTTGTAGAAGAAGCTTCACCAGGCCCTTCTACACCAGATATAGAGACTCTACTGAGTCAGTTGGAATTTAAAGAGTTAGAGAGTGAAGCAGCTTTACGTAAAGCTCTGTGCACGGCAGGTAGGCATGATCTAAAGGTGGAAGATGTAATATGTATAGGTAATACTCAAGCAGGTGGAAGTTTAACAATATATACTGATAGAAGAAATCCTGATGGTACAGATAAAGTAATTCCAGAAGGATTATCTCTATTCTTAGTAACGTGTAGAGTATCCTCTAGTTATCTTAGAAGTGATAGTCAGATTAGAGATAATTACCCTGTAACAGGCTCTATGGTACAATGTATGGTATATTGCTTAGTACAATCTCATAATGTTAAAAAATTTGTACGCGGCTGTAGAAATGCAAGAGCAGAGTTTCACCCATTTTGGTATTCTTCAGTTGTCTGTATTATTATGTGTTCACCATCAGAGGAGATACCTTTTTTTGTTGAAAGGGATAGACTTACCAAATGTTTACAGCATTTTAATCCAGTATATGTATACTCTGGGGAAGCTGAAAAACAGTTAGAGATGGAAAAAAGAAATTATGAAAAGGTACAACAAGTTGTACAGGCGGCAAGACATCGGGATTTCCTCTCTCTAGCGCAAGATATAGATGATCTGGAGAGAGCCAGCAACAAAACATTATGTCAAACTGTATCATGCCTACTTGGAAAGAATATAGATATTAAAAAAGTAATCTGTATAGGTAATACTTGTAATGGAAGTTTACAGGTATATAATAGTGGCATATTGCATGCTAAAAATAAAATACACCCAGATGGAAATAGTTTATTCTTAGTAAGAGCACACGTATCAACTCAAGCTGTACAACATTGTACTTATATCCGTGATACTGCTTTATCAGACATAGAACATAATGTAACAAAGCTTATGATATACTGCTTGGTAACCGGTGATAATATTACTAATTTTATTTGTGACTGTAGAAATACAAGAAAAGGCTCACACAAACCATTCTGTAGTTGTAAAATTATATATGTTGAGCCTTATAATACTCAATCCAAGCACTTACCTGCTAATCTTGAGGAAGGTAGATTGAAAGAAGCTTTACGAGAACTAGATATAGCAGATGTTATTTATCACGACAATATAGATGAAGAAATGCCGTCCTGTGTTATGGGTACTAGTACTCATTATCAAAGTGGTGTTAGCCATATGAATAAATAAAAAAAATACAAGTAGTAGTGCGCATAGTAGTGTACAAGTATACCTTAGCAGTGTTCAATAAAAACTAGCATTAATAGTATAATGCTAAATACTATTTTAGCTGGTTAAGCATATAATATTTTGTTAATTAAGTATATGTTTAACAAGTATATCATGCTAATAATGTTATTACTGGTATTAAAATCATAAAGCTCATCTATGATGAATATCATAAATGATCTATAGTTAATTTACAAGTATGTATATAGAAAAGGAATCAAAAAATCTGTCATCAATACTTATATAAAAAAGCAGATAATCTTTCTTTTTATATGAAAAATGTTATTGTATATGTAAAATACCACAGAAGATGGTAATACTTTATAAATATATCTTTCAAAGACTTATAATAAAAAAAAAAGTAGTACCATGTTGGGGTTCCCTGTTTATAGTAAGTATTAAAATCCTTGATGCAACAATTACAATATATATTAACTTTCATCATCAAGGAAATAACATATAGCTTTAACTAAAAGGTAATTTTTTATCTTTATCAAAATCATGGGTTAATTTGCTCTAATAAAAAATGATAGTTGTTGTACACATTTTCCAAATTATCACATAAAAAATAAGGATATATTTATCCTAGTATATTCGGTAAAAAGAAAAATTATTTTAGTGAATTAAACAATATATACGACAATAATATTTTTTCAGGAGAACAGAAAAATACATTAATTATCTATTATGGTAAAAGGTGGTGTATTGCTACACTTCATGCACTATCAGATACAACTTTATATTACTCCTGTTGAGGAAATATAGTGATTTTTTTTTAGTTAATAAATTCTAGAAATATAAAGTTTTATGTAAAATAATTGGGATTATATAGCTCTCCAATAAGTATGAGGAAATACTAAGGGGTAGCACACGTGTTTTGCTATACAGAAAGTAGTAACTTTCAATGATATTATATATTCTATTTTATATGAGCTTATGAATTTTGCTTATTTAAGATTTTATATAGAGAATATCCTACAAAACAATTATATAAGTTACTTCTTGTTTTTATTAAAAGTATACTAGCATCTAATAATGACTATATGTTTGCACTAAAAAAAAGAACACACTTACTAAAAGATTCTTTATATTTCTAGTATATGATGTCAAAACCTATATTCTGTAAAAATAAGGCAACAAAAATTAGTTAGCTAGCCCCCATTTCCAAGTATGGTAGTGTTATAGTTAAATACCTTTTATTATTTAAAGATATATACATGATATAAACCACAGATACGAGAGAGCATCTATTGTTTACTATACTGTGCTAAGGATTAATCCATAGAGTTCTCATGGATAAATTATTATAAAAGCAACTGCAAAATAATGATTAAGGAAATAAATTATTAGAAGTATATGATACTGATCAATTGTCGGCAGATTTTAAATTACTATATATATTGATATATATATATATACAATACAATAAGGAAAATAAGTAAAAAATGCAAAATTTTATTCTATATCAAAGATATTTATTGCTATATAATTATTTTTTATGTATTATTTTAAATAAGTAAATTAATAAATTAATTATTATGCAAAATGTTAAAATATAAGGAAGAAATCAAAAAATATGTCAATCAACATTTGTGCAGAAAAGCAAATAATTTTTCCTTTTTATGTAAAAAATGCTATTGTATAGGGAGTACCTCAGAAAATAGTAATACCTTAAAAATATATCTTTCAAAGACTTATAAAAGCAAAAAAAAAATAGTACCATGTGGGGATTCACTGTTTGTACTAAGTATTAAGTATCCTATCAATACAATAAAACAATTACAATATTTTAACTTTCTAACACTGTCACAAAATGAAATACAAAAAAGCACTCTAAATGCAAAAATTTATGTTTTTGTAAAAGAATGTAATCTTAGTAAATTTATTAGTAATATATTAAACAATAATAATAAACCATTGACTACTATTACACCATCTGAGTATGGGAATGTTGTATATACAATACTACCTAATAATGCTTTTTTTGAACACTTTAATGAATACAATGCTTTAAGCACAACTTCAAAAATGATTTCAACAGTTACAGACTATCCTGCTCTTAAATTTATACCTAAAATTAGTATTGTATCAAAGTCACTGAGCTATATAACATGTACACAAGGCATTGAACCATTAGAGCTTTAACACAACTTATTAAGTGCAAAAACAGAGGTCTTTATTGACGTTATAATATATCAATAATATATAACAATTAGAGTTAAAGGTTCATTATACTCGAAATATAATAAAATTGAAAATATATTAATCTGAGATTAAAATTTCTTTTCTTTGTATTTCCATTAATATATCCTTAATTTTATCAGAAGTCAATTTTTCATAGTAATCATCATTGATTTGTACAATAGGAGCATTAACACAAGCACCTAAGCATTCTACTTCTTTTAAAGTAAATAAATTATCACTTGTTGTTTCTCCAACATCTATATTAAGTAATTCTTTGCATGATCTTAAAATATTATCACTACCACATAACCAACAAGGAGTTGTCCTGCATACTTGTATTAAATATTTACCAATAGGAGATAAATTATACATAGAATAAAACCTTGCTACCTCTAATACATGTATTTGCTGCATATCTAAAAAATCTGCTATATAACTAATAGCAGATAGTGGAATAAAACCACCACATTGTTTCTGGGCAATATGTAATAAAGCCATTACAGCACTAGACTTCCTATCATGAGGGTACTTGCTAATTGTATCATTTGCATATTTTAGATTTTTTTTATTAAATTTAAATTCTTCAGTACAAATTGTATTGCTATTTTTCCGTATATTAGACATTACTTATTACCTATCTATCTCTCCAAATACTATATCTAAAGATCCAATTATAGCTGTTAGGTCGGCTAACATATGACCTCTTGCTATCATATCTATTGCTTGCAAATGAGCAAATCCAGGAGCTCTAATTCTACACCGATACGGTTTATTTGTTCCATCAGATACTATGTATACACCAAATTCACCCTTTGGAGCTTCAACAGCTATATAAGTTTCCCCCACTGGAACACTATAGCCTTCTGAATATAATTTAAAATGATGTATTAATGCTTCCATAGATTCTTTCATTTCTGACCTTTTTGGTGGAGCAATTTTTCTATCATCTGTTTTTACTGGACCACTTGGAAGACGATATAAGCATTGTTCAAGTAGTTTTATCGACTGCCTGATTTCTGCCATTCTCACTAAGTAACGATCATAACAATCTCCTCTTTCTCCAATAGGAACTTCAAATTCTAAATTTTCATATATTTCGTAAGGTTGGCTTTTACGTAAATCCCAAGGAATGCCACAAGCCCTTAACATTGGCCCAGAAAAACCCCAATCTAAGGCCTGTTCTTTTGATACAACACCAATATCAACATTACGTTGTTTCCAAATCCTATTTTCAGTTAATAAATCGTCAATATCATCTATAAACTTAGGAAAAGTTTTAATGAATTTAAATATATCATCAATTAAATCATCTGGTACATCAGCTGCTACGCCTCCAGGACGAATATAAGCAGAATGAAATCTTGCACCTGACGCTCTCTCATAAAAACCTAAAATTTTCTCTCTTTCTTCAAACATCCATAATAAAGGTGTCATAGCACCTATATCCAACGCTTGACTTGATATATTCAATAAGTGATTTAATATTCTAGTTAATTCACAAAAAATAACACGTAAATACTTTGCTCTAATTGGTATTTCACATTTTAGCAATTTTTCCACACATAAAGAATAAGCATGTTCTTGAGACATTGGAGATACATAATCAAGGCGATCAAAATATGGCAAAGCTTGTAAATACGTTTTATATTCTATTAACTTTTCTGTCCCTCTATGTAATAACCCAATATGTGGATCTATCCTTTCTATTACTTCACCACCCATTTCTAAAACTAAACGCATTACACCATGAGCTGCGGGGTGTTGAGGACCGAAATTTAAAGTCATTGGTGTAATCTTGACTTGATCAGACATTTACTAAATTACTAAATATATAACCATAGATTATGTAAGCACACATAGGACATGTCAAGAACAAGCTTCTAGTGTAAACATAAAGAAAAACTATAATTTTTATATTACATAAGCAAATGTAAAATTTATATAAAAACATATTTATACAATAAATCACTTTATTGTATAAAAGAACAATAAATGAAAGTAAGATATTTATCTCCATTCTCTTATAAACCCTATTCATGCAGTATGTATTGCTTACTACCTGTATCTTTATTAGGTAATGAATCCGTATATACTAGAATACCTGAAACCAATACTACCCACAGCAAAGATATAGGTAAAAATACTTTCCATCCCAATCCCATCAACTGATCATAACGATACCTAGGAATAGTAGCGCGAATCCATATAAAGCAAAATAGTAAAACCACTATCTTCAATATAAACCATACAATCCCAGGAATTATATATAAAAAGCTAATGTTTAAAGGTGGATACCACCCACCAAAAAAAAATATTACTGCCATTGCATTAATTAATATCATATTTGCATATTCTCCTAAAAAGAACAATGCAAATGGCATAGATGAATATTCAACATTATATCCGGATACCAATTCTGACTCTGCTTCTGGCAAATCAAAAGGATGCCTATTAGTTTCAGCTAAGGCTGAAATAAAAAAAATACATGCCATCGGAAGTAGCAATAAATCTATCCAATAAGGCATATTATGCCGTGCTACAACTATCTCTCCTAATTTTAGTGATCCAGTTGCTAATAATACTGTGACTATAGTTAACCCTATAGATACCTCATATGATATCATCTGTGACGCAGATCTGATTGCACCTAAAAAAGCATAATTAGAGTTACTTGACCACCCAGCTATTATAATTCCATAAACTCCAAGAGAAGAAATAGCCAAAATATATAATACCCCAATATTTATATTAGCAATAGCATTAGGCATTATTACCTCATATCCATCATTCACCATTACATCAGCTCCAAATGGAATCACAGCCCATCCTAATAAAGCTAAAGTAAAAGTAATAATTGGAGCAATAAAAAAGCATATCTTATTTGATTTAAAAGGAATAATATGTTCCTTGATAATGAGTTTCACAGCATCAGCAAAAGGCTGTAATAAACCAAAAGGTCCAACAACATTAGGACCTTGCCTTAGCTGTATTGCTGCAAGAACTTTACGTTCTATATATACTAAATAAGCAACGGATATCATAACTGAAATTATTACTGTCATTATTTTTATGAATAACGCAATACCACTACTTATATAACTGAAAAAATCCAAAAAAATATTATAATAACTCATATTTACCTAATTTTTATTTGCAAAAGCTTTTACACAATCTGCCATTATAATAGATGCGCGACTAATTGGATTTGTCATGTAGAAATTAAAATCTTTATTAATAAATACACTACTCTTTTCTAAAATAATACTTCCATTAATTGAAGTCCACTTATTAGGAATCAAATTCCCAATATTTTCTTCACGAAACTGCTCTCCCAATCTTGACAATTTATCTCTAATACAATCTAAAGTATCATATTGCATATTCACTTTTAAATATCTTGATAATTCTTTAATAATTAACCAATCTTCTTTTGCTATACCAGGAGGAGAAACAGCTATATTTGTTCTCTGTACTCTACCTTCAGTATTAACATAAGTTGCATTTTTTTCAGTATATGCTGCACCAGGTAATATTACATCTGCAATTTGAGCACCCCTATCCCCATGATGTCCCTGATATATAATAAAAGAAGATTCAGAAGGAGAAATTTCTACTTCATCTGCACCTAGTAAATATAAAACCTCTATTTCACCAGAACTTATACCATTAATTATATTAGATATTAGATTAGTATTAGAATTAGGAACAAACCCAACATCCAAACCACCTACCCTAGCAGCAGCTTTGTGTAAAACATTAAATCCATTCCAATCATTTCTTAACATGTTAAATTTTTCTGCAATTTTAGCAGCTAATGTAAATATAGAATTACCATTTTCACCAATTAGAGCATCTTGTCCTATTATCAACATAGGATTCTTTGCATACTTTAATAACTCAGAAAAAGAAGGAACTCTTTCATGTAAGATATCATCTAATACTAAACAATTATTCCCTAAATTTTCTACTTTATAATTAAAATTATTATATAAACCTAAACTCGCAACTCTAAATCCTCCTTGTAAATACCTTTTACGCAGTCTTGCGTTAATTATAGGTGCTTCAAGTCTTATATTTGTATTAATCAATAAACACAAATCTGCATTTTCTATATTAGATATACCAGTATTAAACACATAAAAAGCTCTGCTGTTAGTAGGTACTATTGATCCATCTTGTCTACATTCTATATTAGTACTACCTAATTCATGCATAAGTTCCTTTAACAGCAGCATAGATTCACAATCTGCTAAATCTCCAGAAATTGCTGCAATCTTATTCCCAGAAGTATTACTAATTTTCTTAGCAATTATATTAAATGCTTCTTCCCATGTTGCAGGTAACAGATGCCCATTCTTTCTTATATATGGCTTATCTAACCTTTGTAATTTTAAACCATCATATGAAAAACGTGCTTTATCTGATATCCATTCCTCATTTATATTTTCATTTAATCTAGGTAATATCCTCATTACTTCTAGACCACGCGTATCAACTCTAATATTACTACATACAGCATCCAATACATCTATTGTCTCACAATGGCGTAATTCCCAAGATCTAGCTTTAAATGCATAAGGTTTTGAAGTTAACGCACCAACTGGACAAAGATCTATTATATTACCAGATAGCTCTGAGGTAATACACTTAGAGATATATGTGTCTATCTCCATATTTTCACCACGGCCAATCGTACCTAATTCATAACTACCAGCAACATCTGATAAAAATCTAACACATCTAGTACAATGTATGCATCTAGTCATTGTATTTTCTATCAATGGACCAAAATTCTTCTTTTTTACAGCACGTTTCCCTTCTTCATATCTGCTTTTACCTCTACCATATAGCATGGTTTGATCTTGTAAATCACATTCTCCACCTTGATCACATATTGGACAATCCAAAGGATGATTAATTAATAAAAATTCTAGTACCCCTTCCCTAGCTTTTTTTATCTTGTCAGTATTAGTTTTAACTATCATACCCTCTGCAACAGGCATTGCACAAGAAGCTGCAGGTTTAGGTGGACCACCAACAATTTCTACTAAACACATTCTGCAATTACCTGCTATAGCAAGCCTTTCATGATAACAGAACCGTGGTATCTGTATTCCAGCAATCTCACAAGCTTGAAGTACAGTCATCCCATTTTCAACTTCTATTTCTAAAGAATCTATAACTAATTTAACCACGCACTACCTTTACATACTAGCCCATTCTATAGGATTACCGTTATTATCCTGCACTAAATCACCATTATCATATTGACCTGCCATAAAAATTTTGCCTAACTCTCTATTAATATATTTAACTGGCTTTACAGTTTTACCATTATACATTTTTTGAGCTGTACCTTTTTTCCGTTGTAATGGATTATTCTTACTTGCTGTTTTTGCAACCTTAACCCCTTTCTTAGCCATAATACCCCCATAGCTATAAAATCATGAAGTAATAGCACATTTTATCATTTAAGTTTCCAACGTCAATAAATTATATAGTTACAATCTTTAATGATTTGTTATTTTATTTTAATTTTCTACTGTTATAAAAATACTATAACCTTATCAATTTATATAGAATTATAAATATTAGTACAAACTACATTACTGAAATATCAACACTTTTTATTATTATTTATGTAATTACGTATCAATATTTTGTACATTTAAAGCATTATTATTGATAAAGTCACGTCTTGGTTCTACAAAATCACCCATAAGTACTGAAAATATTGAATCAGCAGCTTCACAATCAGCTATTTTAATTTTAAGGAGTGTTCTTGTCTCAGGATTTAATGTAGTATCCCACAACTGATCTGCATTCATCTCACCTAAACCCTTAAACCTTTGTAAGGTCATATCCTTTTTACCAAATTCAATAATATTATCTACTAAAGAAGTAGGTGAATTTATTTTTATATTATTGTCTTTTGTAGATAAAATAGGCGTATTATAAAAAATATCCTCAATTTCATTACACATATTGATAACACGCTGAATATCTTCTGAATTCATTATTGTATCATCAATATAGTACTTATCAACCAATCCATGGGATAACCTGAAAATACTTATCTCATCTTTTTTAGGTATTTCAACATTCCACTCATATTCACAAAAAACCTTGTTCAAATGATTAGATATCGCACTAGCAGAATCAAAATTATGCTTCTTAAAGAAAATAATTAACGATTCTAAAACATTCTGAGGAATTATCCTATCATAAGACTTTGTTATTTTACTAATATTCATACATTGATGTAAAACTTTAGACAGACTACTACCTGAATAACTTTTGGTTCCAGTAAGAGTTAGGTCTTTTATCGCGTTACTAATTATATAATCATGCAGCATATCATCGTTTTTTATATAAAACTCTTTCTTATGTTTTGTAATCCTATAAAGTGGAGGTTGTGCAATATATAAATAGCCTTTCTCTATTATCTCACGCATATAACGAAAAAAGAATGTCAACAATAAAGTTCTAATATGTGATCCGTCAACATCTGCATCTGTCATAATGATAACTTTGTGATAACGTACTTTTTCAATATCAAAATTTTCAGTACCAATATTACTACCTATTGCGGTAATTAATGATGCAATTTCTGCTGATGATAATATGCGATCTAAACTTGCACGTTCTACATTTAATATCTTTCCTTTCAAAGATAATACAGCCTGAGAACGCCTATCACGCCCTTGCTTTGCAGAACCACCTGCAGAATTACCTTCTACAATAAACAACTCAGATAATTCTGGAGATTTCTCCTGACAATCTGCTAATTTTCCTGGTAAAATGGTAAAATCAAAACCATTTTTACTTTTTATTAAATCTCTTGCTCTGCGAGCAGCTTCCCTTCCTTTGGCAGATCTAATTATTCTTTCTAGAATACTAGTGGCTAGTTTAGGATTAGTTTCAAAAATATTTGTAAGCTTTTCATATACTATACTCTCTACAGCTGTCCTAGCTTCAGAACTTACTAATTTATCTTTAGTTTGAGACGAAAATTTAGGATCAGGTAATTTTATTGATAACACACAAGTCAAGCCTTCTCTTACATCTTCTCCCAAAATACTTACTTTTGCTTTTTTTAAAAAACCTTCATTTACAGCATAATTATTAATACAACGTGTCATAGCTGATCTAAATCCTGCAAGATGAGTTCCTCCATCCTTTTGTCTGATATTATTTGTAAAGCATAACATATTTTCATAATAAGAATCATTCCAATGCATTGACAACTCTAAGCTGATTCCATGTTCAAGCACGATCCCTTCTATATGAACAATTTTAGTCACAGCAGTCTTATTACGATCAAGATACTTTACAAAAGCAGACGTCCCTCTATCTTCTGTATCACTAATTTTAGAACTATCCTTAAAACCAAAAGATGAACTTAATACTTGAGTACCTCTCAAATCCTTTAGGTTTATATTAATATTAGAATTAAGGAACGATAGCTCTCTGATACGATTTTCTAGTGTCGAATAACTAAAATTTACAGACGAAAAAATATTTTTAGACGGCAAAAAAGTAATTTTAGTACCCTTTTTAGTTATATTTTCACCAACTACAGATAATGGTTTTACAGTTGCTCCATCTTCAAAACGCATAAAATACTCTTTACCATTACGCCATATAGTCAACTCTAACCAACTCGAAAGAGCATTTACAACTGACACTCCAACACCATGAAGCCCACCTGATACCTTATAACTATTGTGATCAAATTTACCCCCAGCATGCAATTGTGTCATAATCACTTCAGCAGCAGATATACCTTCATCTTCATGCACATCTACAGGTATACCTCTACCATTATCTATAACAGAAACAGATCCATCACTTTGAATTGCAATATCTATTTTATTACAAAAACCAGCAAGTGCTTCGTCTATAGAATTATCAATAACCTCATATACCATATGATGTAAGCCAGATCCATCATCAGTATCTCCAATATACATACCTGGCCTTTTCCTAACTGCATCAAGACCTTTTAAAACAGTAATGGAACTTGCATTATAATCATCCATAGCAAATTATACTTAATTAAGTTACGAGGTATTATATACCGTAGAAAATTTTAGACAAAGTAAAAAAGTCTTTAATTATAAGTTTAGTATATTATGATAAGCACATATAGCATGTTTTAAGTAATAACATTAAAAATCTCTAATCTAAAATATCAAATAATTGACTAACCTAATATATTGCTATTCACTCATGTTATAAAACAACTTGAAGATCAAATTGTAAAAAAATTTCATACAAATATTATAAATAACATGTATAAAATATATAATTCAATCAACAGTATTTTTATATAAAAGTAGGAATCTAATGAAGACATTACTAGAAATAAGTAATCTAATATCTAATGATGTAGAATCTATTTTTAACCTTACAATGCAATATTTCAATAATAAAAATCTTAACCACAATATTCTAAATGGAAAAGTCATCATTAACCTATTCTTTGAAAGCTCAACACGTACTTTATCTTCTTTTGAAATTGCAGAAAAATCACTAGGTGCACACTCCATCACCTTAAATATTAATACATCATCTATAAATAAAGGAGAAAGTATTATAGATACTATTTTAAGTATAAATGCAATGAATCCTGATTTAATTGTTATAAGGTCACAATATAGTCAATTTATCAAAAAAATATCTGAATATTTACCAAACTGTTCTATAATAAATGCTGGAGATGGACACCATGAACATCCAACACAAGCACTAATAGACTATTGTACTATACGTTATATAAAAAAAGATATTAATAATTTAAATATATCTATATGTGGAGATATATTACATAGTAGGGTTGCAAGATCAAATATAAGGTTATTGTCTAGATATGGAGCTAATATAGCTTTAATCGCCCCTCCAACATTATCATGCAATTTGATCGGTGTATCACACATATACCACAATCTAATCAAAGGAATATGCAATGCAGATGTTATAATGCTATTAAGATTACAAAAAGAACGTATTATTAATTGCGTTATTCCTTCAGAAACAGAATACTCTCATTTATATATGCTAAATCATGAAAAATTATTATCATATACAAAAAAGGACGTCATAGTCATGCATCCAGGTCCCACAAATAAAGGAATAGAAATTTCTAATAACGTAGCAGAAAAAAATTCCGTAATTTTATTACAAGTAAAAATGGGTGTCGCAGTGCGTAAAGCCATATTACATTATTTATTATGCAATAACTAAATGAACAACAATGCGATACAAAATTGTTATAGAATATAATGGTTCTAATTTTATTGGATGGCAAAAACAAAAACATTTATCAAATTCCATTCAAGAGATTCTTGAAAAAGCAATATTCAAATTCTCACAACAACACACTACAGTATATGTTGCAGGAAGAACTGACGCTGGTGTACATGCTTTAGGACAAGTAGCACATTTTGATCTCACAAGAGATTTTGATACATATGTAGTAAGAAATGCAATAAATCATCACTTAACACCTCACGCAATCGCTATATTAAGCGTAGAAAAAACAGATGATAAATTCCATGCAAGGTTCTCAGCAAAAAAACGTCATTACTTATATAGAATAATAAATCGTTATTCACCACTAACAATAGATCACAATCGTGCATGGCTTATACATAATCCTTTGAATATTGAAAATATGATACAAGCTATTGAATATATAAAAGGTAATCATGATTTTTCTAGTTTTAGAGCAAGACATTGTCAATCCAAGAGTCCAGTAAAAACAATAGATGATTTACAAATTATTCATAATAACGAATACATCAATATTCATATTTCTGCTATATCATTCTTACATAACCAAGTACGTATTATTATAGGTACGCTAGTAGAATGTGGAAAGAATAACTTCCCACCAGAACACACAAAGAGTATCTTAGAAGCAAAAAATAGATCTTGTGCTGGTATGACAGCACCACCATATGGTTTATATTTTGTAAAAGTAGATTATTAAAATTCTATATAATACAAAAAATATACTTTCAAAAGAAACTAAATCCAGATATAAAAATTCATTCATAATTCTTAAGTAAAATAGTAAAGTAAATATTTAATTGATGACTAGAAATATATATTTTTACTAATAATTTTTAAATTAAATAATAATATAAATACAGATAGTTAAAGAGAATATTTAATGTACTATAAGATAATTTATATTTTTAACTATTACAAAAATTTATAGATATATGATATTATTAACTCATACATAAGCAATATAGAAGAACTTAAAAGCTGTTGATTCAAATCATTCTTACTTAGATGACTTCTAATTTTTTTGTTTCTTAGTTATTGAATTTTATAACACATAAAATTCTTAATATTAAATAGTAACTGCTTTTAGCATGTAAGAAATATTAATAAAGGACACCATGGATATATCACTGAAAAGTATACTTATATATAATAAATATTTATAATATCTAATTATTTTATTTATTAATTTGACAATGATGCACTTCTACACATAGTTCTGTACATAATAACTTTGAATCATTATGATAACTTATAAATTCTTATTATTCCAAATGATATTATTACTTTAGATCTAATACAAGTAAGAACTGAGCTAAAACTGGGTTATAAATTCATCACGTTACACCATTAAGAATAAATAAATTTTCCTTTATAAAAGCAAGAGAGTGATTGTAAGATCTATATGCAATAGTATGATTCTTTAATATATTATTAAATTGATTATCCTTAATTAATAGCAGATTTAAAACAAAAAATATGCAAATTGCAAAGTACAACGGATAACTCTCAGCTTTTTTTTTAGTACACTATTTTTTTTCTAATAAACACTACCATAGAAATATTAACTAAATAATCCAACAATATGTAATTTACTGTAAACACGTATAGATGATATAAATCACAAAACCCAGTGTATACTCATGATACATTGAAATATAAGATAAATTACGTAATAGATATAGAAACCTTTATTACTTTAATTTATTATCAAATTTACGAAGTAAACTATCATGTATACCAGTAACTGATGTATTCTTTCTTAACAATTTTGTTAAACTTTTTCTATCTACTTTAATATTTTGTACGTCTATAACTTCATTGGTCTGAGGATCAAAAGTTAATTTTAAAACAAGAGACTCATATTCTCTTGCTGAAAAAAAACGTTTTTTATGAATGCTATAAGCAACATAATACCACACATTCTCTTCAATAATGCATGGATCACCTATACGCTGTATAACCTGACTACTTAAATCCCCAGTTTTTACACTATTCCATAAATTAACTTCTGAAGCAGGATAGCCATGATGAACAACTATAGTACCACAACTACTTAATAAGAATAAAGCTATACAAATAACTCTAGCTAGCATAAGATCTCAAAAATAAATATCCTGTAAGCTACCATAATTTCACTAATTGGTCAATTTCATAAATCATATATTTTTAAATCTGTTACTCAAAACAAAAATAAACTTTTCTTTTTGCATATTTCTTATATCTATCTTTTTAATGCTTGATTAATTAAATTCACAGTATTATTTACTCCATATAATTTTATAAAAGATCCAAGCTTAGGGCCATGACTTTGTCCTAACAGAATTTCATAGAAGCTTTGAAAACAAGATCGCAAATCATTAAAACAATATTTTTTCATTAAAGAAAATACATTACTTTGTATTTCCTCAGACGTAATATTTTCTGAAAAATCATTGAGCATATTCTTTAGTTCATCTAGTATAATTCTTTCATCGTGATCTGGAATTTTATAAATTTTATGTGGTTTAACAAAATCGTGATAATATTTAACCGAAAAATCTACTAATTGAGATAATATTTTATTATCCTCTATATTACTATTACCTTTATAATTCTTAATAAATCCCCATAGTACTTCACTATTTTCAGCATTACAAGCTGATGCTAAATTCAGCAATAAAGAAAAACTCAATCCAAAATTATCAATTAATGGTACATTTCCATTATGAATATGCCATACAGGATTATCACAACTAGCATTGTTATGATAATCATCTATTAGATATAAATAATCATCCATAGAACGCGGTATAACATCAAAATATAGCTTTTTTGCTTTTTTAGGATTTTGTAATATATACAACGCTAAACTTTCAGCAGGAGCATAAGATAACCAATCCTCTATTGATATACCATTACCTTTTGATTTTGAAATTTTTCTGCCTTCTTTATCAAGAAATAATTCATAACAAAATAAAACGGGGGGAGTATTACCTAAAATTTCACATATCTTACTAGATAATTCTGCAGACGGCTGCAAATCTTTACCATGCGCTTCATATTTTACGTTAAGTGCTGACCACCTCATCCCCCAATCTGGTTTCCATTGTAATTTACATGTTCCACCTGTAACTGGGATTTGAACAACTTCCTCATCTTCATCTTTGTAAGAAATAGTACCTAACTCAATATCAATATCAATAATAGGTACTTGCAATACTTTTGAAGTTTTAGGACATATTGGCAAAAATGGACTATAAGTCTTTTGTCTTTCACTACCTAATGTAGGTAACATAACATCCATCACCTTATCATAATTTTTTAATAGCAAGAGTAATTTTTCGTTGTATAAACCACTCCTATAACATTCTGTTGCGCTTTTAAATTCATATTCAAAATTAAATAAATTAAGAAATTTACATAACAACATATTCATATGATGTCCATAACTTTCACAAGCACAGAAAGGATCTGGTATCATAGTCAGAGGTTTGCCCAAATGGGCAGCTATCATATCCTTATTCGGAATATTATCAGGTATTTTTCGCAACCCATCCATATCATCTGACACAACTATAATTTTTGTTGTAATATTAGGACAAATTTTACGTAGCGCATTCATTATTGCTGTAGTACGTAATACTTCCCCAAAAGTACCAATGTGAGGAAGTCCTGAAGGACCATATCCAGTTTCAAAAATAATTTCCGTCTTTTCCCCAAACTTTTTTAATATTTTTTCTGCTTCTTGAAATGGCCAAAATTTGTATTGTCCCATCATGATATATTAAACTGATAGCTTATAATCCACTTATCTATAACACAAAATGCATGAAGTAGCAAAATATATAGCAAGATTACACAAATATATAAAATAAACTTAGTCAACAAAATCTATAGTAGTAGTTTAAAATACCTTACAAATTATTCACTAAACACTAGTGAAAACCCTTATAGAATATAAAACATAACTTTTCGTTATAAGACCCACATGCTAAAAACAACAGGAAATTAATAAACTTTCAGTAGTTATGTAAACTAAAAATGATTCCTAATATTATAATAATTACACTGGATCATCATGCATAACAACACGACGTTGTTTTATTTTCTTATGTATAACACCTCTTCTACGGCTATCTATAGATTCAGACAAGCGAAATTTTATATAACTATCAACAACTTCATTAAACTTATCCATATGGTCACGAAAAAAGTGATCTGCCTTCTCTATAACGTAATATTGCATATATTCACTTCTGATGGAATTACTTAATCTAGCAGCAAGCTGGGATACTGCAGATTCATCAGAAATGCTGTCTTGATCACCTTGAACGATTAATCCAGGCACAGGACAAGGTGATAAAAATGAAAAATCATACTTATTTGCAGGTGGTGATACTGCTATAAATCCTTCAACTTCAGGACGTCTCATCATTAATTGCATAGCAACCCATGCTCCAAAAGAAAAACCAGCAACCCAAAAAGGAGCTGAAGCCATATTATTATTTTGCAACCAATCTGCTGCTGCTGCACCATCACTTAATTCACCTATACCTTTTTCAAAATTACCTGACGATTTACCTACTCCACGAAAATTAATCCTTAAGACAGAGAATCCGTTATTAGCAAATATGTTGTATAAGTTGTACACGATTTTATTATCCATATTCCCACCATATTGAGGATGAGGATGAAAAATTAAAGCAAGTGGGGCACCTAACGTTTTATTATGATGATATTTTCCTTCAATTTTACCAACTGCACCATTAAAAAATATTTCTCTCATGAATTAACTTCCTTAAATAAAAAATTAGTAAACCACAAACCTCAAGTATACGATAATAAGAAAAAAAACTCAACTTTACAAAGTTTTTTATTATGATAAAACAAAACCTCAGATAAATATTTTAACTCATGCTAAGTTATACAATAAAAATTTACATATAAAAAACTAATAATTAACTCTATATATTTTTTTGATCAATAAAAACCTACTTGACATAGGGTATATTAATGATACATTAAGAAATTGTTGAATGTAATAAAAAATCTTTCATAACAATGTTTCAACAAAATTGAATAGCTAGGTAAAGATTTGGAAAATTTAATATGTTAATTACAACAAGGCTACGTTATGCCATTATGTTTATGTCAAAGCTAGCTCAAGAGTATTATACACTAAAAGGTAGCATTCAACCAAAAAAAATGTCACATATCGCAAATAGCCAATCTCTTTCTGAAGGATACCTTGAACAGATTATTGTAAAATTAAAAAAGCAAGAATTAATAAGTTCTACGAAAGGTCCTGGTGGAGGCTATTCTTTAAACAAAAGTCCGGATTTAATTACACTTAACCTTATTCTTAAATCTATAGGAGAAAATGTAAAAATTACAAGGTGTAAAAATGATCTCATGGGATGTTTATCAAATAATGCCAGATGTATTACTCATAATTTATGGGAAAACATAGGCAACCATATAAAAAAATATCTGAATAGCATTTCATTAGAAGATATAGTCAATAATAATTTTAAATCTACAGTAAGCAGCAATATCAATCAATACATATATGCAGACTATAATTCAATGTCAACTATATCTCCTATGGTTAAAAATCAACTAGACAACCTATCTTCTCTAAACATATATAATCCATCATCAACACATAAGTTAGGACAAAATACAAAAAGCATTATAGAGAAAACAAGAGAAATAGCCATTAATCAATTGAACGCGACAAATTATGATGTCATCTTTACTTCATCTGGTACAGAAGCTAATAACTTAGTAATAAATAGTACTGCTGGTTATAAACATTTAATTTCTTCTATAGAACACTTATCTATTATGAATTGTGCTACAAATGCAGAATTAATTCCTGTAAATTCTAATGGTATAGTGTGCTTAGATACGTTAAGTGATATTCTACGCAAATTTAAAGATGAAAAAGTTCTTGTATCAATAATGACTGCAAATAATGAAACTGGAGTTATTCAACCTATAAAAGAAATAGTAGAAATATCACATAAATTTGGTGCAATAGTCCATACAGATGCTATACAAGCATGTGGAAAGATTCATATAGATATTGAAGATTTAGGAGTAGATTTATTAACAGTTTCATCACATAAACTTGGAAGTATTGCCGGAACTGGTATATTATTTTTCAATAGTAAAAAAATTAAAATAAAACCTATAATATTAGGTGGACATCAAGAAAAAGGATTGCGTGCAGGTACCGAGAATGTCATATCAATCTATTTATTATCTATATCTTTAAGCAATTTAGAAGATTCTGTAAAAAAAATGTCTACCATTGAGAAGTTACGTGATAAACTAGAACGTGAAATACTAAATTTAGTACCTGAAGCTCAAATTTTTGGCAAAAATGCACGAAGGTTACCAAATACTACATGCATTTCAATGCCAAACGTAAATAGCGAAATACAAATAATAAGTTTTGATATTGATAATATTGCAGTTGGTAGTGGATCTGCTTGTTCTTCTGGGGCATTAGAACGTTCTCATGTATTAGCTGCAATGGGAGTGGATGACAATATAGCTAAAAATTCAATCAGAATTAGTCTTAGTCATGATGCAACAGACACTCAGGTAACAAAAATAGTCAATTGCTGGTACAAAATATATCAGAATAATCAATTACTAAAATTAAATTAGGTAGAATAATGCAAAAATTAGAAGATTATTATATCATTAATATTATCAGTGATAGGTTATAAACATGGAAAAAGCAGGACAACAACATATTAAATTACCTATATTTCTTGACTATCAATCTACAACAAAAACAGATGATAGGGTATTGGAAGCTATGATGCCCTATTTCAAACAATTTTCTAATCCTCATTCACGCAGTCACTCTTTCGGATGGAAAGCTGAATCAGCTGTTGAATTAGCTAGGGAAAGGGTTGCATCTTTAATAAATGCTGAAGCTAAAGAGATAATATTTACTTCGGGAGCAACAGAATCAAATAATTTAGCAATCAAAGGAGTAGCAAACTTTTATAAAAATAAAGGAAATCATATAATTACAGTACGTACAGAACATAAATGTGTTTTAGATTCATGTCGCCACTTAGAGACAGAAGGATTCCATGTTACTTACTTAGATGTACAGAAAAACGGTATCTTAAACTTAGACTTACTAAAATCATCTATAACCAATAAAACAATATTAGTGTCAGTAATGATGGTAAATAATGAAATTGGTGTTATTCAACCAATTGAAGAAATAGGAAGAATTTGCCATGAACATGGAATATTTTTTCATACTGATGCAGCTCAAGCTTTTGGTAAAATACCAATAGATGTTAATAAAATGAACATTGATCTCTTAAGTATATCAGGACACAAAATATATGCTCCAATGGGCATAGGAGCACTATACGTACGTAAACGTCAACCACGGGTACGACTTACTACCATGATCAACGGAGGTGGGCAAGAACGCGGTATGAGATCAGGAACAATACCTACTCCATTAGCTGTAGGGTTAGGAGAAGCAGCACATATAGCTCAAGAAGTAATGGAAGAAGAGAATACTAGAATAAGAGAATTGCGTGATATTTTATATAATGAAATAAAAAAACATTTATCATATGTTGTAGTAAATGGTGATTATGAACAACGCATAGCAGGAAACTTAAATTTAAGTTTCCCCTATGTTGAAGGAGAATCTACTATCATGGCAATTAATAATCTTGCAGTAAGTTCAGGTTCTGCTTGTACTTCAGCTTCTCTAGAACCATCTTACGTTTTACGTGCTTTAAACATCGATAAAGATTTAGAACATTCATCGATTAGATTTGGTATAGGTAGATTTACTACAAAAGAAGAAATTTTATATGCTGCAGAACTTATTGTTAACAGCATAAAAAAACTACGTGAAATGAGCCCATTATGGGAAATGGTTCAAGAAGGTATAGATCTTAATAATATCAAATGGGATGCACACTAATTTTGTTATTATATTTTTACAATTATGAGGTAATGTTATGAGTTATAGTGAATCTCTTCTAGAGTATTACAAAAATCCTAAAAATGTTGGTACTTTACCTAAAGAAGATTATAATGTTGGGACTGGATTAGTAGGAGCTCCGAGTTGTGGAGATGTAATGAAATTACAAATAAAAGTAGATGATAACGGGAGAATCATTGATGCAAAATTCAAAACTTTCGGATGTGGAGCTGCAATTGCAGCAAGTTCTTTAGCAACAGAATTAATAAAAGGTAAGACAATAGATGAAGCACAACAGCTAAAAAATACTGTATTAGTAAAAGAATTAAGCTTACCTCCAGTAAAGATACACTGTTCTTTACTTGCAGAGGATGCTGTAAAAGCTGCAATAAACGATTATAATATGAAGCAAGCAAATAAAAAAGATAAGCTTTCGTCTCCAAGTGAATAGATATAAAGTATTAAAGTAAGGTTTCGATATGAGCAATGGAACTTCTGTATCTTACAGTAATGAAAACAATTCATGTAGTTCACAGATCAGGTATTATATAAATAGTAAAATAGCAAGTAAGTCCCCCATTGTTATTACAGAAAATGCTATAAAAAAAATAAGAGAGCTTATAAAACAAAAAGAAGGTACTGCTATTGGAATTAGGATTATGGTAAAACAAAAAGGATGTTTTGGATTTAAATATAACATTGAATATGCATATGATATCAAATTATTAGATGTAGAAATTAAAGCAGAATATCAAAATGAGAATTTTACAATATTAATTGATCCAAAGGCAATGATGTTTATTAATGGAACAGAAATGGACCATGTAGAAAATAAAATATCTTCAGGTTTTATATTTAAAAATCCTAATGAAAAAGGAAGATGTGGATGTGGAGAAAGCTTCTATGTATAAAGATTATTTTTCACTATTTAAATTAAAACCACAATTTTCTATCAATATGCAAATATTAGAACAGAATTATATAGCATTACAAAGTAACTATCACCCAGATTTATTTTCTTTAAAGTTGGAGAAAAAATTAGCATTAGATAAGATAGCAGAAATAAACAAAGCATACCAAACTTTAAAATCCTATATAAAAAGAGCAGAATACTTATTGCAAATTAAGGGAATTACTACCAATAAAAACGATATAAATCATATAGTAGAAGAAATATTTAAGATACAAGAGTCAAGTAATATTGACATTCAGGACCAAATTTTATTATCTACTAAAGCCATGGAAGATGCTTTTGCCATAGAGGATTTTGATGAAGCTGCAAAACAGATAATGAAACTAAAATATCTTAAAAAAATTCAAGAGGATAGGAGTATTATTTAATGCAATTAATTAATATAACAGACCCAAAGACCAATATAAATACATTAGCATTTGGAATAGATTTAGGAACTACTAATTCTTTAATATCTATGGTTGATAGTGAAGGTAAAGTTATTATATTTTCAGATAACAATGGCAAATCCCTTATTCCTTCGACAGTGAGTTATACTGATAACCAAATACAGGTAGGAAAAAACCATTCTAATCAAACCATTTCTTCAGTAAAAAGATTAATGGGAAAATCAACTAAAGACATTAATAAATTATCTTCAGAGCTACCATTTCATATAACTGATAAAGGTGATAATAATATATATATAAATAAGCAAGATGGTACATGTGTTACACCAGTTGAAGTATCAGCGGAAATTCTTAAACAATTATGTAAACTTGTAAAAAATAGTAGTAACTTAGAGGTAAAAAAAGTAGTTATAACAGTCCCTGCATATTTTGATGAAGCAGCAAGAAAAGCCACAAAAGATGCAGCACATCTTGCTAATCTTGAAGTATTACGTCTTTTAAACGAACCTACTGCAGCAGCATTAGCATATGGCATAGGAAAGCCAGAATGTGAAAATAATATATATATGATATACGACTTAGGAGGTGGAACATTTGATGTTTCAATCCTAAAGTTATACAAAGGAGTATTTCAAGTATTAGCAACTGGTGGAGATACAAATTTAGGAGGTGATGATATAGATTACCTGTTTGCAAAATTTATATATAAAAAATATCAACAAGTGGAGAGTATAAATGATATATTACTCAATAAAGAATTACTAAATAATTTAATTCCAGACGTAAAATATGCAAAAGAATATTTAAGTACACATCATATTGGAAGTTTTAATTTTAAAATTCACGATAAAACCTTTTCTTGCGAAGTAAGCAGGAATGAGTTACAAGGTATAGTATCAGATTTATTAAATCAGACCTTAAGTATTACAACCTCAACAATTAATAGTATAGGGCTAAATATAAGTAATATTGCAAAAGTAATATTAGTAGGTGGCAGTACCAAAATGCCTATAATTAAAGACATGCTAAACAATATGTTTCACAATAAAGTATTTTGCGATGTAGATCCTGAGAAAATAGTGGCAGTTGGAGCTGCATTACAAGCTCATTACTTATCTAACCCACACATAAAAAATAAAAATGTCTTAATAGATGCTCTACCACTTTCACTAGGCATAGAAACAATAGGTGGTATTGTAGAGAAAATCATCTTACGAAATACACCTATACCTGCATCTGCAACACAAGAATTCACTACTTACATTGATGGACAAAGCTCTATACAAATACATGTCTGTCAAGGAGAACGAGAAATGATAGAACATAATAAGTCTTTAGCAAAATTTGAACTCAAAGGGATACCACCATTACCTGCAGGTGCTGCAAAAATTATAGTAGAATTTAAAGTTGATATGGATGGATTATTAACTGTTTCAGCACAAGAAAAATCTACAGGAATAAAACAATCCGTCAGTATAAATCATACATGTGAATTAGATCAGGAGGAAGTAGAAAATAATATTATGGATTCTATTGGCAATTTTGATCATGATATGCATATACGTTCAATAGCTGAGCAAAAAGTCGAAGGACAAAGAATTATTACACTTATCAAAAATGCACTAATTACAGATAAAAACTTAATATCAGAATCAGAATTTAATACAATTAATAATGCTATTGCAGAAGCTGAAGAAATATTACTCAATGGTAAAACTGATAACATTAAAGACGTCATAAACAATGTTGAGACACAAGCATATAATTTTATAAAAAAACGAATGGATTTTTATTTAAATAAATCCATTGATAACTGTAATATTAGTAATTAAATAGACATATAAGTGGAGGTGTATTGTGCCATTAATAACATTTATTTCACCAGATGGAAGCAGAAAAACATATGAAGCTTACGATGGAGAAACTTTATTAAGTTTAGCACATAGAAATAATGTGGATTTAGAAGGTGCATGTGAAGGTTCTTTAGCATGCTCTACTTGTCATGTAATAATCGAACCAAAGTGGTATAATATAGTTGAACAACATAATGAGATCTCTGATGAAGAAAATGATATGCTTGATTTAGCATTTGGACTAACAGATACATCACGTCTTGGATGCCAAATTATTTTAACAAAAGAACTTGATGGATTATGTGTAATTTTACCTACCGAAACCCGTAATATATCCTTTGTAAAAAATAGTTAATTAGTTATAAAATGAAGTACTTTAATAAAAAATTAATTGTGATATCATCAGTTGTGATTGCATCAATTTCATCTTTATATGTAGGTATTTGGCTTGTTATTGCAACTCATGTAAAGGCAACTTTATCAAAATCTCTGGCACATATCCATGCAACACCTAATAATGATATACACATTACAAATTTCCCTTTCATTCCAAAAATACATACATCAAATTTACAAATAAATTCATCTTCATTAAATACATTTATTCCGTCATTATTATTAAAATATCATTTACTAAGCAACACATTAGAATTTTTAGGTCTAGATAATACTATATTAAAATTTGAAAATTCAATGAGAATCACAAATAATGATCCACCCAATGTGTCAATATGTAGTCTGAATAAGTTTAAATTATTAGTTAAACCATCCAAAAATCTATTATTTTTATTATTAGATAATAAAAATGAAAAAAAAGCATATTTCACATCCATGATATATGAAGACAATGGCATAAGCTGCAACAATAATGATATTACAAACAAGAATCTATTACATATAGAAACTGATGAACATAAATCTTTAGAAAATTTATTAACAATACTACAATATAAAATAAATGCCAGTGCCACAAGTAATACAGATATTAACATCAATATAAAAGATGCAATAGTGACATTAAGTATGTCAGATACTGAATTTAAAGAGATCGGTACTATCATAGATAGTATAGTGTTAGCATTCAAAAATTCATTAATTTCAATTCATGGAAAATTATCACTCCCATTATCCATAGATAGTAAGATTAATAATGAAAAATTAATAATAGAAATAAGCAGTTATAAAAATATCACACAACAACTAGTAGAGATATTTTATGGTAAATCACATTATAAAGATAAAATACTTGATACTTTGCAAGATTATATATATGCAATTTCCGAAAAAAAAGACAATGATAATATCATATTATCGATAAGTAAGGTAACAAATCCTTTTAACATTTTTATTGGAAAAGTTCCTTATGAGGAATTTATAAAAAAAATACAAATCATTACAAACACTACGAACAGCCGTGAAAATAAAAAATAATTTAATACTCATTATTATATTAATATTATCATTTTCTTCTGCTTACTCTTTTTCAATAGATGAGAAATTGATCAATAATAAAATGGAATTACGTGCAATTGATCTATTTAAAATAGTAAGATGCTTAATCTGTTCTGGTGAATCCATTTATGAATCGCAATCACAATTAGCTTATGATATGCGTTTAATGATACGCAATAAGATTCAAAATGGTTACGATGATAATCAAATAATTACTGAATTACGAGATTATTATGGAAATCAAATAACTATTATGCCGCCATATCATCCAGATACTTACTTGTTATGGATATTACCTACTCTTGCCTTTGGAATAGGAATAATTGTAATAATGAAACTCATATATAATAAAAAATATAGGTAATTCAAGTAGTTATATCTTAATATTAAATTAGATACCAAGAATAATCTGATTATCCAAAAATTTATTAACTAACATATTAGAATTATATATATCTCTCCACATCAACTAACAAAATTAAATAATAATCTTAATTACTTATTGTGATTTTTATAAATCACTAAACTTTTTGTGCAGTTAAAATATAATTTACAGAAATATCATTGGATAATATCCAATTTCTTCTTATTACATCAAAATTTATTCCCATGATGTCTTTTACAAATATACCATTAGATAAAAATAAATTTGTGATTTCTGAAGGTTTGACAAACCTATTCCATTGATGAGTATTACGCGGAACAAAATTAAAAATATATTCAGCACATATTATCGCATATAACCAAGATTTCATAGTTCTATTTAATGTAGATAGAAATATTATCCCATTATTACTTAATACATTGTTTATAGCATTTATAAACACTGATAAATTATCAACATGCTCAATTACCTCCATAACAGTAATAATATCATATTTTTCCTTATTACTAATTAAAGATTCTATATCTATGCAGCAATAATTTAAATTACATAGATCACGCTCTAAAGCATGTGCTTTAGCAATGTTAATACTTTCTTCGCTAGCATCTATACCAAGAACTTTCATACCCAAACGCGCCATAGACTCTGATAATAACCCACCTCCACAACCAATATCAAGAACTGACAATGATTTAAAATCTGCTCCAGGCATAGCCTTATTTATGTAATCAACAATATACTTTATTCTTAAAGGATGTATTTTATGCAAAACCTTGAATGGACCACTTTCATCCCACCATTTATCAGCTATCTTCGAAAACTTTGATAACTCATCTTGATTAATTGTTTGATTCATAAATAATTATCTATTTTTGCTATTCTTTGTACATGTCTTCCTTCAGAAAACTTTGTAGTAAGAAATTTATAAACTATAGACTGAGCTTCTTCATAACTAACATATCTAGCTCCAAGACACAGTATATTAGCATTGTTATGTTCACGCGCTAACCTAGCTACTTCGACATTGTAGCACAAAGCTGCTCTAATTTTCTTGTGACGATTTGCTACAATACTCATTCCAATACCTGTACCACATATTAGAATACCAAACCCTAAAGTATTATTAATAACACAATTTACAACATTTTGTACATAATCCGGGTAATCTACAGCAATACTAGATTCCATGCAACCATAATCCTCTACTATATAACCTAAGCCATCTAGATATAACTTAATAACTAATCTTAACTCTATCCCAGCATGATCAGAAGAAATAAAAATTTTCTGCATAGTTAGCATAATTCAACATGATTTAATATCTATATGAAATAGTATGAAAAGTCAATATCATAAATACAATCACAACTTAAACGTTAAATTTCTCTTTACAAATTCAAGATAATGGTGTAAGAAATCTACTATAAGTTTTAAGTAAGTTTGTTTGGAATATGAGTAAAGAAAATTCAGGAAACATTATAAAATGTACTTTATCTTATTTAAATAATATTAAATCTTATGTATCTGCTTTCAAAAAGAATATAATAGAGGCTTTTGAGTCTGGGTTAATCACAGAAGATCAATTTGCTTATATGGTATATTATGTAACAAGGTTTATAAAAAAAATTGAAATATACGAAAATGTATTTCTAGAGATATACAATAATTATGTTATATGTGAGTAGTATCACCTATCTTTATTTATGTAGTGGTAATTAGCTTTTTTTACTGTATATAGTTGTTTAATATAGTAATATTTTTATCATTTTATCCTTTCTTTTTACAATATTTGTATTTCTGTTTTTTATTTAGAAAAGAATTAACAGTTAATAATATAATTTCCTCTTAATTACTTAGCAAAAATATAGTAATGCCTTATGAAATTTCTTAAATTCAATCATATAAATATATTTCTGGTATACTATGTAATCCCAAAATACAAAGGTTTTTACAATGTATTTACATAGTAGTGAGATATATAATACATGAATTTACAAGTAAAGATTTTTTAAAGTTGCATTACATATACTATATGTAAAAAATGATTTATAGAAATTTTTGACCTACATTAATTATAATGATATCATCCTTTAAGCTTTACCATTAGATTAACTACTTCTTTAAACATAAAAGTTGATATATAAATTAAGAGCAACATGTTACTTTTTACTTTTAAAGAACTTCACATGTCGTCAACATAACTTTCTCATAGGTCATTACATTAGATCTAAAAAGATTTATAAATCACATCTCTATATATTAATAAAATCTTCTATTTTAAAGCATAATTAAAATCTTTATTTCAGATATATACATAATAACATCCACTGTTCATAAATTTTCCCTTAAGCAATATAGTACATGCAATACAACTTTAAAAATTTTTAAATAAATTATTAATTTTCACTAATTACAATGATACTAATACCTCGTTTGTATATCACACTTATTTCTTTTCTAACTCTTAAGTTAAAAGTTTTGTACATTACCATTATCCTACTTATAGAAAAATATCTTTCATAAATGGCCAATCCATCTTTACCAACACTTTCAATATTTATTAAAAAACTTCCCTTAATTCTGATTTGATAAACTGTATGTAATCTTTTAGTTTTGATGTCCATTGCAAACTCAATAACATATATTATTGCAATTTATATAAATAACTCCATCCAATTTACAGCATTATAAAAATTTCTCATTCCAGGCTTATAATGCCCCACTTTCATTACTAATACATCAATAACCATTATTAAACCAATACATACTAACAACATACTTGCAGCCAACGTTCACACACAAAATCTACATCACAAACTATATGATTATGGATTACTAAATTTCTCCAATGCAACTACATAAGTAACCTACTTACCTGTATATGTATTTGATTATCATAAGAACAGAATATAGACTATTAATCTTATACAATACTATTTAATAAAGAAAACCATTTTACATCTATTAAATTATTAAATGACATCAATACAGTATTTTATAACTTAAGTCACTTCTAGAACTAATTTCTTTAAAGTATTCATCCTATACTACTTGTAGCCTTAGTTGATAATATGGGTCTATGAAAAATATTTATACTAATTGCTATTTTTTTTGGGACTTTATAACAACTTTTTGTCGTAACTTTTCTGAAACTTTTAATAATTACCCTTAATATAACAATATTATTTCTTTTATAAGGTTTAATCTTTTGCTCTTTTCCTATGTAAAGTATGCGGACATAGCATTAATATATTAAGATAATAAACTTATTAGGAAATATATTATCTAATTTAACAGTAAACACTATAAAAATTACTATTACAATGAGAAACTAAAATTAATAATAGCACAATAATAAACACTACCACCTATAATCTTGAATAATAAAAGATATGCTTATTATTCAAGACACAGGATACAGTATAGAAATAACTAAAATTTTGACAGATTAAGATAAAAGTCCGACAACAAATACTAAATATTACTCACTAACTTCTTAATTAACATAACAGAATTATTAAATACATTATTTTCCTCTTCAGTTAGTTGAAGCTCTATTATTTTTTCTACGCCATTTTTGCCAATAATTACAGGCACACCTACAAATAAATCATAGATTCCATATTCTCCTTTTAAATAAACGGAACAAGATAATACTAACCTTCTATCATTTAAATAAGAATCAATCATCAATAAAGCAGACTCAGCAGGAGCATAATAAGCTGAACCTGTTTTTAACAAACTGACTATTTCCTCACCACCTTTTCTAGTCCTTTCTATAATTTCATCAATTTTATCTTGTGTAATCAAATTGGTTTTTATTAAATCAGCAATAGATATTCCACCAACTGATGAGTATTTTACTAAAGGAAGCATTAGATCTCCATGACCACCCAATACTAAAGAATTCACACTATCTACTGATACATTCAATTCTTTTGCAATAAAATAAGAGAACCTTGCTGCATCAAGTATCCCAGCCATACCAACAACCATATTACTTGGCAAATTTGAATACTTATACATAGCTAAAACCATGACATCAAGTGGATTAGTAACTACAACAACAAATGCATTAGGAGCATATTTAGCAATATTTTCTGCTACTTCTTTTATAACATTAACATTAGTATTAATCAGATCATCACGACTCATACCAGGCTTTCTAGCTATCCCAGCAGTAACAACAATTGCATCAGCACCTTCGATATCAGTATAACTACTAGCACCTAATATTTCTCCATTATACCTTCCTACTGCTGAAGATTCAGCCATATCAAGTGCCTTCCCTTTAGCTACACCATCATTAATATCTAATAAAACCACATCTCCCAAATTTTTTAACCTAGCTAAATATGCTACCATACCTCCAATATTACCTGCACCAATAAGAGCAATCTTTTTACGCTTAATCATATTTTCCCTATACTTCAACCACACTTATGAAGTTTACATAATTACAAAATATATAACAATACTTAATACTGAACTAGTTATTACTTTCTGTAGATTCCAATACAATACTAATATTACTATCTGTTCCACAAGCACAAGATTTGCATAGTTTTAAATAACAATGGCAAATCTTTTCATCTGCCATAATATAAGCCAATAAATCTGATGCCATTGTTTCTAATAACAAAAAATACCGTGAACTAACAAACTTAACCAAGTTATTGCTAAATACACTGTAATCTACAGTATCATTAATATCATATATAGCAGAAGAGCGAAGAGTTAAGTCACAATCTATTACTATTTTTTGTCTTACAACTTTTTCCCAACAACGTATTCCTACATAAGAATAGGTTGTCAATCCATGAATTTGTATTTTCATCTTAATAGGTTATATTAAATACGTAATAGATAATAAAATATAAAGGCAAGTGTATACTATCATTAACAGAAATTCAACAAAAATACCTAACAGATTCTTACTTTATTATAAATTTTTTCGGTGTTAAACTCATAACTTTTTACAAAACACTATTGTATTTAATTTTATATAGTATAAATATCAATGTTGAAATAATTGAGAATAATGTAAAAATGTTTTTATATAATTACTTTCCTTTTAAAAAAAAAAATAAACAAGATCAAGATGGTAACAAACTTTGCTATTCAGGAGGAATAAGAAGGTTTAGCAGTATATTAATAGATCTGACTATTTTAATATTTATATTACAAATTATACACAATGTATATTCTTATTTCTTTATGTATGAGCAAGCAGATAGCACTGTAATAAAAATTATAGAAAAATATAAAATGAGTGCACCATTAACTGAACAAGAAGAACAAATTAAAAATAGATATGTATATAAGGCCATTTGTGGACAAATTATTCAAATTATTGCACTTTACATATATGCTACATATAGCTGGGTTAAATTTTCTGCAACATTAGGAAAATTTTTGACAGGGTTAAGAGTTGTTGATGCTACAACTTTGCAAAAAATAACATTATCTCAATCAACTAAACGTATTGTTGGATCTATTTTTTCCTCACTACCGTTATGCTTAGGAATATTATGGTGTAACTTTAATAAACGTAAACAAACATGGCATGATAAAATAGCAAACACTGTTGTAGTAACTAATAAAAGCTTAAAAAATTATCATAATAACCATAACTCATGATTTTATTAAAAATAAAAAAAGCATGTATTAACATAAATATTTCAAATTACGTACATAATGTATATAAAATGCAATTTTGAGTACTTTCACGTGTTTCTATCAAAAAATCGAACTCAGATTTTCAGTACATATATGATCTAATAGTACCCTCTTCCACAGATTATTTGAATACTTTAATAATAGTAATAAAATTATCAATATTTTACACTTCCGATGCAATTTTTTTGTTATTTATCCTTTTTATATCACCCATAAATACCATCCATTTATTTCACAATATCACAAGACTATGATTACTGGGTTATTAGATATCATAATACTAACCTATATCTTATCGGTTACAGTATTTTTTACTACAGATCAAACAATAATTTATCAAAAAAACCAAAAAATATAACTATTAAATTACACTAGCTTTTACTAAAAACTCTCCGCATAAAATATCTAAATATACTAGTATATACTGCACAATATTAATTTTAGTCTAAATATAAAATATGCTTTCTTTTAAAACACACAGAAAACTTGTATCAGTAAAGGAATTGCTAAGTAAAGCATAGAATTTATATTACAACTTAAGCAATAACGCTAATACAAGCTAAATAATGATTTACATATTACAATTTTTACTGATAAAATTAATATCAAAGCTAGATATTATCTAATTCATAATTATCATGAGAGCACTAAAAATTCATAATCTTCCTTAGTATACTAAACCTTTTACTTTTTAAGTAAAACCTCAACTAAAACTTTAATAATTCCTGCTATACAAGATATATCAAAGTTATATATCGTTAGTGCATAATTATTATGAGAACGCTAAAAAGTCATAATCTTTTCTACTATACTAAACCTTTTATTTTGAAAGCAGAACCTCAACTAAAACTTTAAAAGTTCCTGTTATACAAGATTATCAAAGTTATATATCGTTAGTGCATAATTACTATGAGAATGCTAAAAAGTCATAATCTTTTCTACTATACTGAACCTTTTACTTTTTAAGTAAAATCTCAACTAAAACTTTAAAAATTCCTGCTATACAAGATTATCAAAGTTATATGTCATTAGTGCATAATTATTATGAGAATGATAAAAATTTATACTCTTTTCTACTATACTAAACCTTTCACTTTTAAAGTAAAATCTAAATTAAAGCTTAAAAAGCCCCTACTATACAAGATATAGCAGAATCATATATTTACTCTAACGCATAATTATTATGAGAATAACAAAAAATTATCTACTTCTTTGGTATACTAAATTTTAAATTTTCTAAAGGCCATCTTGCTTTTGGAGCAAAATCTAAATTTGAAATATAACCTTTTGCTAAATTTTCAATACCAGCCCATCCTATCATAATTCCATTATCAGTACACAACTTACTTGGAGGATATAATACTTCAAAATCATTATCATCTGCACACATTAACATACGGCTACGTAATAATTTATTAGCTGCAACACCACCAGTAACTACTAACTTATGAATTCTCTGATCTATAGCCTTCGACATTACAATTGCATTATTAATTCTATTTGCTAATATATCACCAACACAATCTTGAAAAGATGCTGAAATATCACATATGAATTCATGATTTATACATCCCTGACTTGCAATAATATTTTTTACAGCAGTTTTAAGACCAGAAAATGAAAAATCACATCCAGGACGGTTAGTTAATGCTCGTGGTAAAATAAAGTTTTTACCATCGCCAAACAAAGACCTTTCTTCAATAATTGGTCCTCCAGGATATCCAAGATTTAACATCCTTGCTACTTTATCAAATACCTCTCCCAAAGAATCATCTAAAGAAGAACCTAACTTATAATAACATCCTACATCATAAGCCACCAAGAATTGACAATGTCCTCCAGATATTATCAATAATAGAAATGGAAAATCAACTTCGTAAAACATACGAATAATTAAAGCATGAGCTTCTAAATGATTAATTTCAATAATAGGCTTATCAATAACACTAGCAATTGCTTTAGCCATCATTATACCAACTATCAATCCACCAATAAGTCCTGGACCAGTAGTAACGGCAATAGCATCGATACTACTTAAAGAAATTTGTGATTCTTCTATACAGTTACGCATTAAACCGCACAAATAATTAATATGAGCACGAGATGCAATTTCTGGAACAACTCCACCATATACTAAATGCTCTTGCTGCGAAAGAATCTTATGAGACAAAACCTCTTTATTACTATTTACAATAGCAACAGCAGTCTCATCACAACTTGTTTCTATACCCAATACTATCTTTACTGACTTATTCACACTTTTTATTCTATAGCCCCAATTTCCCTATAATAACGCTCAGCACCATCATGCATAGGAGTAATATCTGACTTAGTCGCCATATCTTGCAGAGTAAGAGTCTTCAAAGCTCCAGTAATACCACGTAGTTCTCGTAAATGAGTTACTATAGATTTTACTATCTTATATGCTAAATCGTCACTTAATTCTGTAGTTGTAACCAGAGATGCCTTTACTGACACAGTCTGTATATCTGATGGATTGTTATATAATTTACCATCGATAATATCCCTTTGATAATAAGGATACTTAGCATGTAAATCGGCTATTAATTTATCATCCAAAGAAATAAATGTTATATCACAAGTTGCAGATGCTTCCTGAATAGAGGCATTAGGATGCCCAATTACATCTACCATTACATCAATTTTATTGTCACATAAAGCTTGCGCTTGTTCTGACGACTTTAATTCTGCCATAACAGAAAAATCTTTTCTAGTCCAACCTTTTTCCTTTAATAGCTTTAACATTGCTACTCTTACCCCAGTACCAGGAGTACCAATATTCACTCTTTTGCCTTTTATATCATCAATTACTGACATATTAGAGTCTTTTCTAACAACAATAGTAATGTATTCCCTATGCAAAGATGCTAACATTCTTAAATTGTCCATCGGAGGCATTTTCTCATAAAATCCTAATCCATTATAAGCGTAGTACTCTAAGTCTGATTGAACAATGCTTACATCCATATTTGAATAACGTATAGAATTCAGATTGTATACACTCCCAGTAGTAGAAGAAATAGAACAAATTACCTTACTATCACTCTTATCATAATCAGTTGTCATAAATCTACAGATACTACCTCCTATCAGATAATATACTCCTGTCATAGAACCAGTACCAATCAAGATATATTGTTTATCTAAACCATCTACATCTGGTGAAGCAATTGCATTATTAAAAAGCACACTAATAATAAATGAACATATAACTAATACTTTTTTCATTAGTTTTGCCTCACATTTACAGCACTATATATTATATCACAAAAACTATTTAACTTTAAACTCGCACTACCAACCAACACACCAGATAACTGGTTTATACCAATAACATCCTTTATATTATTTTGATTTACCGCACCACCGTATATAATGTCAGATGTATTATCATATGATCTAATAATATCTAAAGACTCAATTATAATATCAATAGAAGGTATACTATTACTTCCTATCGCCCATACAGGCTCATAAGCAATGATGAATTTACCATGCTTAGGAAAAGAATTATAACATTGATTTAACAAAGTATCTCTTAACATACCATTTTCTCTATCCAATAAAGTTTCTCCAATACAAATGATTGGTATCAATCCTGCATTCATTGCAGCACTTGCTTTTAACTGCACATAATGATCAGATTCATGAAACATGTTTCTCCTTTCAGAATGACCTACTATTACATAACTACACCCACAGCTATATAACATCTTAGCACTAACTTCTCCTGTATATTTTCCCTCAGCTTCATAAAAACAATTCTGTGCACCAAGTTTTATATTAGGAATACAATCAACTATCTTAGACAATGCAATAAAAGGCGGACACAACACTATCTCTACATCAGCCTTTACATTAGCTAGGCTAGCACTTAATTGTTGTGTAAAAGAGGAAAAGGTAAGAAAGTCACCATACATCTTCCAATTAGCAACGATGAGCAATGACATAAAAATTACTAATAAAACGTGTGCCGGCTATAAGAATTGAACTCATAACCCTCTGATTACAAATCAGATGCTCTACCAGTTGAGCTAAGCCGGCTAGAATTCTTTATAATTCTATATGATATAATGTTATAAAAGTCAATAGAAATCATATTTTCTATCTAACTATATTATTTTGCATGTATAATAAGCATAATTTATCATTACATTATTTTAATTATGCATCATATTAACAAGATAAATCCTAAAAAAGAATTAAGTCAATGTTTTATTTCTTCAACTAACATTACAGATAAAATAGTTAATTATGCTGGAAATATTAGCGATTATTCAATAATAGAAATTGGTCCAGGACTCGGTACAATGACTTATTCTATATTAAAACAAAATCCAAAAAAATTAATTTCTATCGAAAAAGACAGTAGATTATTATCAATACATCAGAAAATAGTTAAAGAATATCAAGGAAAATATGAATTTATATTATCAGATGCACTAAATATTGATTTACAGAATATCGTTGAACCTCCAGTAAAAATCATAGCAAATTTACCTTATCATATAGCAACTCCTCTATTGATAAAATGGACAAATTATATTAATTTTTTTACTAGTTTTACATTAATGTTTCAAAAAGAAGTAGCAGATCGTATAATAGCACAGCCAAATAGCAAAAGCTATGGGGTACTATCTATACTTATTCAATTGTTATCAGATACATACAAAATGGAAGATTTTGGACCAGAAATATTTTCACCTCAACCTAAAGTAATGTCATCTGTGATTAATATCATTGTATTATCGGAACCTAGATTTCATGTAAATCACAATAAATTATTTCAAGTATTAAAAACAACATTTAGTGAACGCCGCAAAATGATACGCTCTACATTAAAAAAACTTACTAATAATGCAGATGAAATTCTACAATTTCTTAATATTGCTAATAATCTACGTCCCGAAAATCTATCAATAGAACAATTTTGTAAAATTGCAAGTTATATATAATTGGTGCTACCTATATTATCATCTGAAGAAAGGTATACTCACTATTACACCTACATAATCTACATAACAAGCTAGACTATCTGGAAATTTTTCAATTTTTTGGTATACCTTTTGAAGTAGAATATTGAAAATTTAATGGAGAATTAGGATATATCACATGATATATATGATGACATGCCATTGCAGATTCTGAAAATCCTGTCAATATCAACTTAAGCTTTCCCGGATATGTAGCTATATCACCAACTGCATATATCCTATCGCGATTTGTTTGATAAGTCTTAATACCAACAAGCATTTGATAATTTTTTATTTCTATTTCCCAATTTAACATAGGACCAAGATTTGCAGATATACCAAAAAACGGAAATAAATAATCAACTTGTAGTATCATTTCTTCCTGATTCGTGATATTTTTAAGAGCTACGGAATGTAATTTCCCTTCTTCACCATATAACTCCTTAATCTGATACGGAACAATAATTTTAATTTTTCCACTTCGTGACAAATTATCCATTTGTAATGCAGTATTAGGAGCACAACGAAAATTTTTCCTCCTATGTACTATATATAATTGTTTAGCAATTTTAGAAAGTTCAACTGCCCAGTCAGCAGCTGAATCACCTCCCCCTGCTATCATGATATTTTTATTAGAAAAATCTGAAATTTTCCTCACTTGATAAAATACTGATTTGTTTTCATAATCAAGAATATTATCTATAGGAGGACGATTTGGACCAAATGCTCCAGCTCCAGCAGCAATTACAATAACTTTACTTTGTACTACAATTCCTTTGCTAGTTCTTATTAAAAAATAATCTGAATAATCTTCTATTTTTTCAGCAACTTGTCCTAATAAATATTTAGGATTAAAAGGTTCAGATTGTTTTCTTAAATTATCTATTAATTCTCTACCACTAATTATTGGGTACCCAGGAATATCATATATTGGCTTTTCTGGATACAATGCTACACACTGTCCACCAATTTCATTTAATGCATCAATAACACAACATTGCATTTTGAGCATACCAGCTTGAAATACAGTAAATATCCCAACAGGACCAGCTCCTATTACTGCAATATCAGTCGTATAATCAGTCATATCTTTCTCATATATTAGCCAAATTTCACGCTAATACCTTAAACTAAAGAAGAAAATTTATTATATAATAATACTACATGACAATGTATTCAACTATAAAAAAATATAACTTTTAAAGACAAAACTAAGAAAATTTATACGAAAAAATGTAAAAAATATTGTTAATTCTTTAAAGAATAACAAAGAAGACATCACTACACAGAACCATAAAATTTTCAAAACTCCTAAAGATTGATAGCATGCTGTATGTTGATATGAATATAATAAAGCTATAATATAAAAAATACACAAAATTACATACCAAACACAATATCAACAAACAAAGTACATTAAAAATATGTGTATATTCGCTATTCCTTATAAGATAATTTAATAAAAAAGAATTTTTATATTATTTAAAAACAATAAAATAATTACATTCAAAATACTTACATAAACTATCAAACTTTAATCTAAAAAAATGGACTTATACCAATAGCTATAGCTAATACTTAAACTATATTATTAATTAAATGATATACAGTAACTTATTATAAGATAGATACCAATATAATTTTTTGAATATAAATCAAGAAAAACGCTATTAAAATTCTCACTATCCAGCAACTGTAACATCATCTATCCTTATTGTAGGAGAATTTACTGAACCAAGAAATACCAAATCATTTGCAATTGACATCTCAGAAAACATATGCTGTAATTTACTAGCAATTGTAATTCCACTTACTGGATAAGATATTTTGCCATTTTCTATAAAAAATCCTGATGCACCTTGACTGTAATCACCAGTAATTAAGTTAACACCAAAACCAAAAAGATCAGTAATATAAAGCCCATTTTTTATATCTGACATTAATTCTTGAACAGATAAAGTTCCATTTTGTATATAAAAATTACTAACCCCAGGAGTGACTGATGCATTAGAATGCCTTATAGCATTTCCAGTGGTTTCAAGTTTTAATTTATTAGCTGAGCGTATATCTAAAATCCAACTTCTCAATATACCATTTTCTACTACTAACTTTTTACTTCCAATAACTCCTTCTCCATCAAAAGGCCTAGAAGACAGACCAGATACCATTAATGGATCATCTATTATAAAAATGTTATCTGGAAAAATTTTTTTATTAATATGATTACTTAAAAACGAAGCTTCATTAGCTATATTATCCCCTCTTATAGCACTTGCAAAGTTTTTTAATAATGTACTAGCTACTCTATTTTCGACTACAACTGGCATTTTAGAGGTTTGTATTTTTCTAGGATCTAATCTATTAACCGCTCTTAATGCAGCTTCTTTCCCCATTTTTACAGGATCTTTCATATCATTTAAATTACATACAGAAGAAAAATCATATCCTACTTCCATTTTATCACCCATACCAGCAATAACAGAAATACTATTTGCAAAATTAGATTTACTATAAGTACCTATAAACCCATTTGAAGTTGCTAAAACAATATTTGTTGTACTACTAGAAAATGAAGATCCCTCTGAATTAATAACCTTACTATCATAAGATAACGCAGCATCTTCCATGCTTTCAGTAATTTTTTTACATTGATCAACTGTAACATTAGTCTTGTCTAATATCATTAGATCATTACTAGTGAGCAAACTTTCCCTATTAATAAAATCATCATATAACGAAATATATGGATCTCCTGTAGATAATTTTGCCATAGCAACAGCTTGATCTATAAATCTTGAAATATTAGAAAATTCATTAGTAGAAATACACGCAAACTGATTATTATTGACAATAACCCTAATCCCTATAGTACAGTTTTTAGATTGAATAACTTCACTAATTTTATGGAGACGTTGTAACAAAAACAACCTGTTATTCTGATAAATTACTACATCACCAATATAACCAATACTTTTTATTTTTCTTACAGCATCTTCAGCTACATTTAAAATCTCCAATTTATCCTCCAATTAACTAATATTAGCAAAAAACTCTCTCCTTAACTCTACGTTATCTTGGAAAATTCCAATTGCATAAATCGTTTGTAATTTCAAATTATTCTTATCTTTTTCTTCACAACATGCAACACAATCATGTACTGCTTCAATAGTAACAATGGCTCCTTTAGGAAGTAAATAATCATTTAAAGCTTTCGCTATTTCCATGGTTAATCTTTCTTGAAGTTGCAATCTTTTTGTGAAACAGTTAATCAATTTAATAATTTTACCAATACCAAATATTAATTTATCAGGAATATATCCAATACTGATTTTACCCTTCATTGGAACAATATGATGTTCACAATATGAAGTAAATTCAGTATTTTTTAAAATTACCATATCGTTGTAACCTTCATTAAGCAATACCGAATCTCGAATAGAAAGTGTATCTACTTTATATCCTGAAAAGAAACCTTTATAAACATCTAATACACGCTTAGCAGTATTAACAAGACCTTCCCTATTTGGATCATCACCTATCCACCTTATTAATAAATTAACAGCTTCTTCCGCTTCACTATCAGAAGGTTTACTACTTCCCATAAATTCTCACTTATTAATTTAATGATTCAAAACCGCTAATTACCTCTATTAGGTCAGTAGTTATAGACGCTTGTCTAGAACGATTATATTCCAGTGCTAACTTATTTAACATATCCTTAGTATTCCGATTTGCAGACTCCATAGCAATCATACGAGAACAATGTTCACTAGCAGAATTTTCTAAAAAAGCAACATACATTAAATTTAATACATAACCCAAACTTACAGTAGATAAAATATCAATATACGTTGGCTCATACTGATACATTTCTCTTAACAATACCGAAATTTCAAGATTATAAGGTATTAATTCTTGGGCATTAGGTTTTTGTAATATAGTACTATAAAACTTATTAAACAATATTATAACATTATCAAACTGATCAAAGTTAATACCGCTATTATATACAAAAAGCTTAAAATACAAAAAATCTGTAATAGATTTGGTATTAGAGAATACATCCAATATCTTACCTGAGTACTGGCTACACATCATATCATATGCTTTTTTCCCAAAAAAAATTAATTTTACCTCTTTATTATTATTTTCTAAATTAGAGATATAAGATTTACTAAATTTAACTATCAAATTATTAAAGTTACCACATAACCCTCTGTCAGAAGACATTATAATCAACAAAATTTTTTCTTTCTTAGACACAGAAACAAGATCATGTGTCATACCTGGGGTAACATAATCTACAATAGCACTGAGCTCTAATAAATGCTTCTTAGCATTTTCTAATTTCTGCTGGACACGATGCAACTTAGCAGCAGATATCATCTGCATAACCTTAGTAGTCTTTTGTATAGATTTTACGCTTTTTATTCTTGACAACAAAGCTTTAAGATTAGCCATAAACCTAAAATTAAAAATACCTGCTTAAAGTATATTATCTTTTAGTAGCTATACAAGAATTTTATAAATATAAAACGCTACTTCCATAAATAGCATTACCTATCTTGTATTTTTGATTTTCTCTTAACTTCAGGAGAAGGCAAAGGCACTACAGAACCTAATGAAGCATTACTAATCAGTTCTTGCTTTACAGTAACAGTACTATCTCCCTTGCTTTCCTCCTTTTTTAAAGACACATCTTCTAAAGTCTTACCCTTATTATGCGCTAAATCTAGTCTTAAATCACAAAAATCTGAAAAAGACGCACTCTTTTTAACAATTATATTAGAATTTTCTTTGTAATCTTTACCTTTATTCTTTGCACCTTTTGGTACCAATTGTGACTGCTCTTGATCTTTTTGAGCAATACCACAATCTGATAAATTTTTCACAGCATCATCACTATATTGCATCGGCTTCCATCCTCTCTTAGAAAGCTTGAGAATATATTCATCGTCAGTACCAATCAAAGAACGTTTTGTAGTCGAAACTTCTTCATTACTTTTAGAGTAGTCTATAGTTCTTGGTACCAATCCCGGCATTAAAACCTTCTGTCTATTTTTTATTGTTTTATTGGTATCATATATATTATCAGCAGATGAAGATTTTCTTGTATCTCCTAACACCTTAACTTTTTCATAACTTTTATCCTGAGAATACTCTACAGTTTTTACCTTGTGTTCCTCTCCTTTTTGTTTATCGAATAAATTATCATCAGAAATACCCTCCCTAATTTCAGCTACTGAATCTTTTGATTCCACTGTTTTTAATTGATGATACTGGCCATGTACAGATTTAGGAACAGATGCTATAGCTGTCAATCTAGTTGTTAAAGAAAACTCTAAATCAGATGATGAACCTACAACATGTATACCTTCTACCTGTAGACATACTTTTTTACACACATCTTGATATTTTTTCAATTCATCTCCATATGTTTGTTTCAGCAAAACTTCACAAGCTAATGGAACATTTAAGCATGATACAGCTTTTAAATTCTCATGTAATATACATAGATTATTTTTATATTGTTTGAATATTGCATTACAAGTTTGACTAATTAACTCTCGTTGGAATGCTTTACTGCTTAATTTATATAACATTTTTCGATATTCTAAAAACGTACCACTAAATTCCTTACATAAGAATTTTACTTGACGTTCAAGTAATTTTTGTCTTTCAGAAGAATTCATAGATTCCTGAAAAGAAGAATTCATAGATTCCTGAAAAATTTCTATGCGTTTTTTCAAGGCCATGCTACTATCTAAAAAGCGTGATTTCTCTTCCTGTAAAACTAATGTATTTGGTAAACCCAACACTAATAATTTCATAGACACTTCATCTTGATCTATAGGTGAATACATATCTTCAGACTTTACATGTGGTAACAATGTTTCACTTTCTTCCATCGCATCTAATCTAGCTTGAGATCCAAATGCCACTAAAGACTGAGATGCAATACTAGCCTGCAGATCAGGACCTAAAGCGCCAACATCATGACCATCTTTATCTAATGCACATGCCCCTAAAGGCTGAGATGCAATACTAGCATGTGAATCATGATCTTCATCTAATGAAGTTGTAGATTTAACCTCTGAATCATGATCTTCATCTAATGAAGTTGTAGATTTAACCTCTGAATCATGATCTTCATCTAATGAAGTTGTAGATTTAACCTCTGAATCATGATCTTCATCTAATGAAGTTGTAGATTTAACCTCTGAATCATGATCCTCATCTAATGAAGTTGTAGATTTAACCTCCTGATTGAGAAAATCTTTATTTCTCTGCTCCTTCCATCTTCCATCCCTTAAAGCATCCTCCAATTTTATTCCACCAACATAAATGCAACAGCGATCAAAATGTATCCTTTCACCATGCTTTCCATACTTTTCTACATCCTTATCAGCCAATGATATACTACCATCAGAATCGACTATAACATTAACCACTTGTTCTTTTGCACCTTTTGGAACAACAGGTTTCCAAGATAATTTAAGTTTTATAGATCCATCAGTAACAACATAATTTCTTTTCTTACCAACACTTTGTACATATCCTCTATCTTCATCAGAAAAATTAAATTTTACTGTTTGTAATCTATGCTCTTGACAAAAATTACTATTCAATAATTTACTTGCTTGTAATTTTCCACCACCCATATTAGTAGACAATATACCACCCATTATATCAAACCGTACATCGTCATACTTCATGTTTTGTTTTAACTGAACATAATTTTTAAGTTTAGAAATACATTGAGACTTAATGTCGTAGTATCTATCCCTACCATTCATTAAAGATTGTAAAACATCAACTTGCTCACCTGAAAATCTTCTACTAATTTTCTTAGAATCATCAATAAATCTTGCAATCTGAGATGGAAAAATTCCTAATTTATTTTTTACAGAAAGTAAAGCCCCGCGAGATACTAAAAATTCTACAAGTTTAACATGGTCAAGCGTTATCATTTCAGGAGAAGATATCATAAAAATCAACAAACTATGTAAAGGTGTATTACCATCTTTATCCCTTCTATTTATATTACTTCCAGTTGATAATACTGCTTCAACTGTTTCTCTTGAACCAGTAATAACAGCTTTATGTAAAGATGAACTACCATGTATATCCACATTATTTATGCCAATAGTCGCATAATTTTTACGAATATAGTCATACAAATCAGCATTACCAGCTTCAGCACAATTTACTAACATAGAATTAAAATCACATGCATCAGATATTTTTCTTTTGCCTAATAATTCTTCTATTTTTTTTACTAAAGTATATGCACCAGGAACAGCCGCTATACTTTCTATCCCATTTTCAAATCTTAAATTTCTATTATCAAATAATAGATTTTGTAGTAATTCTGGATCTACATCTTTTAAACAACGTACAATCGTCTCAATAAGTTCTAACAATCTTATATTATCATTCTTGATTTTTCCAGCAGCAATGTCCCTACACAATTTCTGCAAAATATTGTCACCATTAGCATCTGTATTAACTAAAGTTTTCCTAATAACATTATCATTCAATATTTTTCGTAGTCTCGCATAATTTATATCAGCAACACTTTTATATTTAACAGACTCATCACCTAAAATATTGCTACAAATTTCATAACACAAATCACTAAATTTACACTGTAGAACTTTAGATGCTTTAATTTCATTGCTAACATCATAAGTAGAATCATATTCAAGAAATGTACTTTTTGCTTTACTAAACCTTTGATTATGATGCTCACTTACTCGAGAATCTTGCATCAATATCTTTATAAGTGGAATAACACTACTTTCTTCTAACCCTTGTAACATATCAAGAACTGTATCACCACACTCATTTCTGCAATTAATATCAAAACCATGATTTCTTATTAGTTTAGTAAATAAATACTGTACTTTCTTATCTGATAATTTGTCTGGATTCCATTTTAAAAAATCTACACATTTATGTAATAAGGTATTCCCATGGTTATCAGTAATATTCGGATTTAATTTCTTGTTAGAATTTAGCAAAGCTTCTATAAAATTAACATTACCAGATAAAACAGCACGCTCAACAATAGACGTTTCTTCTGATAAAGTTCTAAGTTGTAATACTGATGCACTAGGAGCTCTATTAATTGCTCCAGTATACTCACGAATACTTCCACCTTTCTGAATTAGAGATTCTATCTCATTCTGACTATCTAGTATTTCTTTTTTATCTTTACTAACAACAATTTTACTTTCTGGTAATATATTTGCCATTTCATCAGCTAATGAACTCGATAAACCTTCATGTTGGCTAGACGGAAAAACTGCTGTATCATCTTGAGGTGCTTCTAACTGAGTTATTGATATTGCTGGAGATACCCCTGATGAATCACCAATCTCATTACGATTGCCAAATAATGCTTCTGCACAAGCTGCAAAATTAGATTCATAAGACAGCAAGGATTCCTTCTTTACAGGATCAGAAGTATTTTTCACTATATGCAACAATTTTTTTTGTTGCTTAATGAGATCAGATCTTTTTTTAGTACCAATTCTTTCTAAAAATGCCCTAGATAATTCTTGACTTTCACTAACAAAAATAGCATTAAGGACTTCTCTATTATACTTATTTTGTGATAGCTTCTCGATACTACCATCTAATTTTTGCGATAATATCAGATTAAAAGCTTCTTCACGTACTTTTAAATCCTGTACTCGACCCTCAGCAACATAATACAACAGCCCTTTTCCCCTACGATCTGAAGCTGTTGCTAATTTTTTATCATTTTTAATTAAATTTTCAAACTCAAAATTACCTTTTTCATCTTTCATCCCACTATAAGCACAAAGATGTGCTAAATTAGCTTTTTGGGATGTTTTTGAATTTATATCTCCACAAAGTAACTTAATACTTTTATACATATCATAGTTACCAGACAACGCAAGATATTGAAAAAAAGATAATCCACTTGAAGGATTAATTTGGTTAACCATATTTCTCATAAGATTTTGAAGATTTTCATCTCTTACATCTATTGCATGTTTATAAGATCTTTCAGCTATTGCATATAAAAATTTAACATTTTCTTTTGTAACCAAATGAAATATATTACTTTCCAAATGATTAACAGAACGTATAGTCTCTCCTATACTAAATTGGTCAATGGTGTAATTATACAATTCTGGATATAGAGTTGCAACATCACTAGTACGTTTTGCAACCATACGTACTAAGCTTTCATTAACTACTGGACCATTTGTCAAATCTACAGTACTATTGCAATAGTTCAATGAAGCTAGTTCTAAATAGTCTATTATTTTAGGATCAGCATTTTCTCTCCGTGCAAAATCATATAATGTCTCAAAAGATTTAAAATTACACTTATAATTCTGTTTTAATTGTTTAGCGATTTTCTTATATACTGGTGTTCTAACATCATATTGTTCTAATAATAAAGCAGGATTCCTCTTTATAAGTTCTTCTAATAATTCAAGATTATTAGATAATATTGCAGAATGAGGTAGTACATCATTCCCCAGTGCTACTTCAGGATTATTCTTTAAATAGTCACAACATATTTCTAACATATCCGGATAACAAACAGCTAGCCCCAAACAACTTAACCCTTCATCACATTTTAACCAAAAATCTTCTCCTGTCTTCTCAATTAAATATCTTAAAGATTGAGAATTATTTTGTTCAATAATATCTCTAATACTGAGTTTTTGGCTAATTGAAAGACTAGAAGTATTTTCCAATGCATCAAAAGCTGCTAAGGCGTTAGCATTATGCACAACACACCGTGAAACTTTGTTTAATATCTCAGGATCAGTAGACCTAGAAATTAGATCTGATAAAAATAGATGTAATATATCAAATTTAATATTTAACTGAGGTTTAACAACCTCCTGTAATACATCAAATAGGTCTCTTTCATTATAATACTTCATTAGGGCTTTGATAAACTCTTCATTTCCAACTTTACAAGCATAGGTTAACAAGTTATGCCCTGCTATTTTATGTTTTGTTAAATGAATTCGCTGTTTATATATAGACTTACCAATATAACATTTAATGTTGAACAACTCTTCTAGTAAGTCAAGATCTTTACTATCGACAATATCTTTGACGAAAACTTCATTCATCATTAAATCTTTTGCATGCTTTCTATGCTGTTCAATTTCATGAATAAAACCTATACAAACTCTCTTGTACCCTTTCTCAGCTGCAATAGCAAAAGGTGTCACACCTTTCTTGTTAGGCTGCAAAAATGCCTTCATTAATGCATCTGCTGGAAATTTACCACTATGTACAATATCTTCAACTAAGTTAAATTGATCTTCCGATATCATAGTATGGAAAACATTATCACCATTATCACCATATACTGCTGCTAATTCTTTAGGCGTAATATTCTCTATAAAATACTTAATCATCTGCATATTGCATTTAATAACAGCAGCTTGAAGTGGACTAAGTAGAGTAGATAATCTATTTCCATTCAATGGATCACTAATATCTGCAAATATATTCTTTGTTTTTCTATTCTGTTTTATATCTTGATATCCCTTTACCAGCTTATTCCATTGCTCAACATTTCCAAACGCTGCTACTAAAGTAAATATAGTATGCCCTATCTCTCCATGACTTTTTTCAGCATATTTTGCTACATTATTATTAAATAAATCAATAATCTCTTTTTGAAACCTCTCAATATTACCACTTCTTATTACTGACATATATTGTGATAAAATACCAAACTGGCCTACATTACCTCTTGATAAAGGAAAAATATCTTTTAGAGCACTTTCTTCTTTAGTTAATGGAGTTGCACTAATAGTTGCTGAATTTAATTTAGTATCATATATACGCGCTAGATTATAACCTAGATCTTTGCTTATTAACTCAGGATAAACTTCAGCGCAGTACTGTAAGACTTTAACATTACCACATTCTTGAGCATTATCTAATACCTTAAGTATTAATAAATCCCTTGCTGAGGGACTAAGCGCTTTAATAAATTCATTATTCTCCTTCAAAATACTCAGAACATCTTCGCTATTAATTCTCGAAACTTGATCAAAAGATTGCATTATATTCAGATTCGAATGATAGGACACAATGGCATAATGATCTTCATCTTCTACAGCTTGTCGTACCATTTTTCTATGCACTGAAATTATATACTTAACCAAAGGTATATTTTGTAAATCTGACGCAGTCTCTAATAAACTTTTACCATTTTCTATATCATAGACCATATATGGGAAACATCTTAACAACAACTTAAGGTTTTCTGTTCGATCATTATTAACACAAAAAAATAGAAAACTTCTCACTTTGGACATAATTGTTGCTGCATAAGGAAAATTCCCACGATCAGCAGAGACAATATTTTTAATACCATCAACTATAAGGTAATCAGATGAAGCTTCTCGTATAACAGTATCAAATAAATTACCATTTGCAGCAAATATCTTAGCTAATTTCTGATAATCATCACTGGTTATGTATGGACTATGTATTATATTAATAAAAGCCTCAGGAGACATATAGTCTAAAGGACCTTCTTTTTCTGAACAATCTATCATACAATCCAGCACTGTAGAAATGCCTAAAACAGATACTACATCATGTAAAAAATTAGAATCTTTTACTTTAATTACTTCTTTTATAAGAGCATTTTGATCAGATAACCTTTTATGTTTATGAAACATGTATTGAATTAATTCAATATCCCTAGATTCAATAACATGTCTTATTTTGCCAATATCAACATCTAAATCATTAACTTTTTCATAATATTTACGACATTGCTTTACATCATTAAACCTCTCATATCCTTTAATTATGCTTGAAACTAATTCTGAATCATCTGAAGAGTAATCCCCAAATATTTCTCTATACTCAGATAAAATCACAAAATTACGATCATCTAAATTCTTAAATAGAGCACATTTTAATTCTTGTAAGATTTCTTGTATTCCATCTTTTCTCTTTTCTACTATTTCCTTTTGTAATATCGCTATTGTTTTTTCTACTTGTTCATATTCTTTTTCTACATATTTTTTTTCTTCTTGCAACATGTGTGTTTCTGATACTGACCCTCCTTCTTTCTGAGATCGAGATCTTTGGATATCCTTTATGTCTCTTCGTATTCGATCTCTGTCTTTTTTTAGTTTGTCTAAATTCTTGAGTTGTTGTTCTAATTGCTTACCTAATTGTTTTAGTGAGTCATCTGATAATTGTTTATCTAATGTTTCTAATGATAATTTTCTTAATTTTAGTAATTGACATTGCATACTTTGTATGCGTTCTTCTAATACTAATTCCTGAGGTAACATTTTTAACAATGGTACCTGTATCCCACCTAATATTGCTTGTCTATTACTTTCTTTTACTACTTCCTCCCCTTTTTGTATCTGCTGCACAAAACCTTCTTGTAGCCGCATTTTCATATTTAATAACGCAATGTGTTTTGCTGTCCACAATCTTAATCCTGCAGATCCTGATACTACCTTTTGCTCTTTTACTTGATCCAGTTCTACTTGTAGTCTTTCTATCTCTGCTATCCTATCCTTTGTGTCTAATATAGATTTTGTTATCCCCACTAATGTATTAATACACTTTAATCTCTCATTTAATAGTGCCACCTTCTTTTGTTGACTTTCCTGTTGTGGATTTTGTGATACACGTATCTCGTTTAATACTTCGTTTTGTAAGGATAGCTGCTCCATTAACACGCTTTTGATTTTTAAATTTCGCCTATCTCGCGTTAATTTTTTTTCAACTTCAATTAACTGATTTTGTTCTTCTTCCAGCTCTTCTAGCCCTTCCACATACATTCGCCTTTGTGGATACTCTTGCTGTAAGCCCTCCAACACTTCTGCTATAAACTTTAAGCATTCCTGTCTGTTCCTTTGTAGATCTTTTTGTATTATTTGTAGTTCTTTCTCTACCTGTGAATGTACTTCTTTCCTTATAGATTCTTGAGATTCAATTTTTTTAAATAAAAGTTCCTCCACTTTACGTTGTGAATTCTCTAGTTTTAGTAGTTCTTGATATTTGATTTGTAGTGTAAGTACTCCTACAGCATCTAATAATGGTAATTCTGCATTCTTTACTGTCTCATTAATCTCTTGCCGTACACACTTCACCTTACGTTGTAATTCTGCCGCTTCCTCCACATGACTGCGTATTGTTGTTATATCATCAAATTGACAACGTACTTTTAGTTCCCTTTCCTCCTGTACCTTTCTATCATTAGAAATCTCAGCTTCCAGTTTCTCTATTTTTTGTTGTAATCGTATTCGCTCTTCTGCTACTTTTTCTAGTGCTAATTTAGATTTTGCTTCACTTATAGCGGATATTTTGAGAGTAGCTTCATCTGATTCAACTTCACTTTGCAACAATCTTCTGATTTTTAACTCTTCACCCAAACATGCTGCTTGTAATCTGCTATACAATTCATCCCTTCTAATTTCTTCTTTCTGTTCTAAATCTAACAATTTTTCTTGTTGTATTACTAATTGTGCTGATTGCTTTTCCTGTTGTTGTAATTTTTGTTTCTGTACTAAATTTTTCTTATCACGCAGTTCTTCAAAATGCCTTATAGAACTTCTTAATACAAAATCAACTATAACACTATTATTGTGCTTCACTGCTAAATCAATAACAGTCTCATTATTTTTAGTACGTGCTAATAGATTAGAACTCTTTAATATGTCTTCAAAATCAATATCATCTCTTAAATTATCAATCAATCTAGATTTTGCAAGTAAATGAAGTGGTGTTTCTCCTAATTTATTTCTTTCAGCTAACAACTTACTTAAACTAAACACTGTACTTGATTCTAGACTTTCAACATTTGCATATAACAACTTTAGTTTATTAAGTACAAAATTAAAAACTGCTTTTTGTTCAGGTTTAGCAGCATAGCTATTAAAAAGACAATGCAATACGTTGCTGTTATCATTTTCTCTAGCACGAATATGATACAGTGCATCCGGTAAATTTAATACTAGATTACAACATTCAGAATCACCAGAAAGTATAGCATTAGCTAATACACCGCGACCTTGATTATCAGTAACTTTCCAATTAACTTTTTTCAAAAGTTTTGTTTTGCGGGTTAAATGAATATTTTGAAATTGACATAAAAAATCCTCTCCAGTTCTTGCAGCCATAAGCAATGGGTATTCCCCATTCGCATCCTTAGTGTTTATTACATCATCACTACAATGCCTTAAAACTTCACCAAAGATCTCAATATTAACGGGTCTTTTATTATTTTGATGTAACTTAAGTATATATTGCAATATACCATTTCCACCTTCTACATTATCAAATATTGCGCTAGATATCTCTTTATTTGTTGACGACTCAAAGAAACTCTTAACACGTACTATATCTCCATATTTAATGGCACTATACAAATATTGCTTTTCCATATCCTTCAACCTAAAACACTTACAAAAAATTTATAACCATGATATTTGATTAATAAATTGTAATATATAAATAAATATTAATAAATTATAATATATAAATAAATATTAATTTTTTTATTTTTTTTATAAATAAATATACTTAACTTACCTAACAGGAGATATATTTAGTGGATCTACCCATATTATATTACCATTACTCTTAGCATATATCATATTAATTCTACTATTCTTTACATTAATAAATAAAAGAGCTGGCAAAGATAACAATTCCATTTCCATAATTGCATCCCCAATAGTCATAGTTTGTATAATAACATCTTCTTCTATTACTAATCCTGAATCATCAATGTCATTATATTTTTCCACTTCATCACTATCCAATACATATCCAAAGCATTTCATCTGCGACTTTATGGAGTTTTTATTATGACGATATTTACTAATTCTCTCACTTTTGTGTTTCTGTAATTTATCACGCAAATAATTAATAGCATTATCTATAGCATGATATGCTGTATCTGACGTTTTAGAAATTCTAATAAACTCACCCTTGACATCACTAATACTAACTGTAGACTTAAACAAGTTTGCATCTTTAGATAAGATCACTTTCATATTTACCGTTAAGTCATCTGCAAAAAATTTAGTTATGTGATCTTGTACAGCGTTTTCAACGTAAATTTTAATATTATCAGTAATATCAAAGCCCCTAGCAGTAATAAGTATGTTCATAGATACTCTTAAAAATTATATTGACAATTAATACACGAAAACCCTAAAAATTTACTATACATCGTTATATCGCTTTGATATAATGCAGTATCGTAATTAAGTTTTATATGTTAATATGTTAACAAATTCTATATTTTCTTTAACTCAAGACAATTTAATGTCCTATATTAATGAAGTATACGCATTTCCTATCTTGTCTCCTGAAGAAGAAGATAGGTTAGCAAAAAGCTGGTATGAAAATAGAGTTATTGCTGATGCCCATAGATTAGTTACTAGCCACTTAAGATTAGTAGTTAAAGTTGCATTAAGCTTTAAAAATTACGAATTACCTCTTATGGAACTGATAATGGAAGGAAACATAGGGTTGATGCAAGCTGTAAAAAAATTTAACCCTACTCTTGGCTTTAGATTATCTACTTATGCAATATGGTGGATCAAAGCTTCCATTAAAGACTATATTCTTAAATCTTGGTCATGTATTAAAATTGGTACAACACAAGCACAAAGAAAATTATTTTTTAGCTTGAGAAAAATCAAGAAAAAACTTTTTAAGTACAACAATAATATTACAAAAGAAGATATAAAACTGATTGCAAATGAGTGCTCAACTTCTGAGCAAGAAGTAGAACAAATGAATAGGTATTTTTCTCACAGAGATAGGTCCTTAAATGAAGTAGTGTTCTCCAACGAGAATCAAAATGGTATTGAGTTACAAGAAATCATCAAATGTGATACTCCAAATCAAGAAGATACATATTTACTAAATGAAGAATTAAACATAAAGAAGACCTTAATTACCCAAGCTTTATCAACGTTAAATACAAGATACCGTGACATATTTATTAGAAGAAGATTGATCGAAGAACCAGATACTTTAGAAGTATTAAGCCAAGAATATAATATATCCAAGGAGAGGGTCAGACAAATAGAAATGCATGCCTTTACTAAAGTAAAAAACTTTATTGTATCCAAAAGAGAAAGTTTAAGTTTTATAGCTAGTTAATAAAAAATGTGTTATTAGTCTCTTGCTTAGCTTCGTTTGTTTTATTCATATAAGAAGTAAATAGAGTTATGTTGGCTAGAATTAGTAAAGATGTATAAAATGCATAATTTTTAAATTAATCAACTTTATATAAGAAAGGTGCATACGTTATCCAACTCATAACTCAATTACAATAAAAATATAGATAAATTTGAACTATTGCTAAAAATATAAACAGCTAATAAAAAATACATCCCGCACCAATTCTACTTTGCATTCATTAAACAAATAGGCACTATAACTAATAAAATTACATTTAGACGTATATATACACCTTAGATTAGCATTCTTATCTAAAAAAGAAATACCTAACGTTAAATTAATCCATGACATCAACTCTAGAATAAGATAATCAAAAAAGCATTTATAATACTCTAAAAAACAACTTTCACAAAAGCACTTGAAAAATACTTTATTAATATCCTTGTCTTGCTTTAAATCTTGGATTTTTCTTATTTATTACATAGATACGCCCTTTCCTGCGTACAACCCTACAGTCCTTATCCCTTACTTTTGCAGATTTAAGTGATCCAATAACTTTCATTTTTTTTCCTATATTCAAAACAACATTACATACTTTTGGCGGAGAGAGAGGGATTCGAACCCTCGATACGATTTAAGTCGTATAACGGTTTAGCAAACCGTCGCCTTCAGCCTCTCGGCCACCTCTCCCATCAACACTTTATATTTTTTATAAAGTTACCTATAAAAACGCAGAAGATAACACGTATTATAAAACTTACTAAGCAAATTTCAATAAATTTCTACTTATCCCTTTAATACTCGCAAATATACCTCACAAAATTTTTTAATGTCATTCAAATAGCAATACAAAAAATATTCAACCAAAACATAAACAAACTGCTTCCTCAATACTAAATCAAGTATATATAATACATCAAATACAACATTAATATTATTATGATCAAGACTTTTAACAATAGTGAAAGAATCTTCACGCAACAAAAAAAATTAGATGAGTTCTCATATACAATTGACGATATCATTACAAAATACCAAATAAAATTTGAAAACAAGATGGAAGACATAACATCTAATTTTCTAACATACTTTCAACATTCTTTAGAAAAGGAATTAATATTACTAATCAAAAAAATACACTCTCACAACTTTCAAGAACTCAATAAATATCTTATAGAACAACTATTAAACTCTAGCAGTTTAGAAAGCCTCAATAAACATGAAAAAGATACTGTTGCTAAAATATTTAACAAAATTTCTCTCAGTATATTAGAGAATTTAGTTTTTTAATAAAAACCCAATATAAAAAACCATTATCAATATAACAATGGAGTTATATGCTAGAAAATTCTATGCTGTGTATTACACGTAAAACTGTACCTATATCTCTGCCTATTACCTTATCAGAAGTAAAATCTTTCTTACGTGTAAATAATAACCAAGATGATATATTAATCAATAATTTGATTACTATGGCATCCGAATATGCACAATGGTATATTGAAAAGTCATTAATGAAACAAACATGGGAAATCTCCTGTAGTAGATATATACCTGGAAAAATACAGCTATTATTTAATCCAATAATAAAAGTTAATTATGTAAAAACAATACATACAAATGGAAGTGAAGAATTTATAGATCAAAAACACTATCACGTAGATACATTACTATCATATATTTCATTCAATAAACAAATTCATGGAGATAGAATAGAAATTCTATATGAAGCAGGATATACAGACAATGCATTAATACCTGCACAAATTAGATATGGTATACTACATCATGTTGCTATATCATATAAAAACAGAGAATCAGAAAATATTAATAATTTAACTTTTGTAAAAAACATATACTCTCCCTTCCGTGAACTAAAGTTAGTTTTATGACAAATATAACACAGGAAATCTTTAACTCAATTATCAAATTACTCAAATCTAATAATAACTTAATTAATATTATAACTGATATATACGATGTTATACCCAATAAAGTATCACTACCATACATGTATATGTACATAAGTAACTTAAAAACACTAAATACGTTCAACAGTAATATGTCAAAAATACAATTATCATGTAAAATCTATTGTTACCAGTCTAATACACTATACATAATACTAAATTTAATCACTGATTTACTAGTCAATCATAAATCTGATATACCTAATTTTGAATACGAGATTGCCCCAGAATACAGTTATAATACAAATCAGCATAACGAAATTGCGTATGCATTATTAAATTTTAATATCTTAGCAAAAAAAATTTATGTCAATACAACTACAAATTAAGGATTTTAATAACTCTTTTTCCTCTTTAAATAATATAAAAAGTTTACGAATTAGCCTACATAATAAAAATGAATATACTAAAAACATTTCCTTATCAGGGTGGAAAACTGCTTTAGAGAACTCAGGGAATAAACATGTAATATTCAAAATCAATGGCATCATAGATTACTCACCTGCAAATCAACTTTTACAACAATATTCTTTCAACAACGATATTATGGAACTCAAAATAACTATTAATAAAAAAGAAGTAATATCAGCAAAATGTATTGTTGAGTTATATGAAAGATATTATGAATCAAGTAATTTTGACAATTTTAATATAATTTTAATAAGTTACAAAAAAGTAATTTTTAATAATTATTAATATAATTAATATATATTCAATATGTATTAATAATTATAAAAATAATTACAGTGCTACGACAACAAAAATTAATATATCAAATGATAGATAAGTGTAATAACTATCAAAAACTCTGTATAGCAGAAAAAAGAATATCTGCTCTATTAAAAATAATACAAGATGAATCCTTGTTACAAAACCTTTCTATAACAAAGCAGGAATCATCAAAAGAAAAAGCAGAAATTTACAGTAATCAAACACCAAATGTCTTAATACTAGAAAATAATAATGAAAATGAAGAGACCAAAAATATTAAAAATAACATAAAGTTAAAACTTAATATTCTTATGTCAGTTATTGCACATAAGATGGACCCAGTAGAACGTGCAGGAGAAACTGCTGAATCAAATAAAAAAGATGCGAAAAACTTTGGAAGATCAAAAAAAGATTCTTCAAGTTTAACAATAGCACTACTTAAAACAATTTTAAACCAAATAAAACTTATATTAGAAGTAGCTATCACAAATCAAAAAATTGAAGATTATAAAGATATGAATATGAATATAGAACAACAACAACCATATTTACCTAATTTAGAAATCCAAAAAGATAATCAGCAAGGCAGAAGTAGATAACACGTATCAGCATCATGTAATTAGTAATCTGATTAAAATATTTAAAAATAATATAAAAATAGAAATATAACATCTAGATTAATAAAAGATTTATATGAATATATTAATATTATGATATATCATATGTTATATATAATATGCTTTTTCCTTATAAATTAAAAATTAAAGCAATATATAACCATATTGATAAATCTGATAATATTAACCAGCTATTATATATACATAAAAAATTAATTAAAATAGAAAAATATTTAAATAAACAAAAAAAACTATCTAAAAATATTGATACACATAATGTAAAAAAAAAACATAAAGAATTAAAAAGAAATAACTTACCAACTTATATAAAAAAAGAAACCAAAAGAGAAGTTAAAACTTTATTAATGTCAACCATAGCTCACGAAATGGATCCAACGCAACGAGCTGGACAAACTATGGCTTCAAACATCAGAGGAGCAAAAAAGTTTGGTAGAGATAACAAAGCTAAAAAAAAAATCAGTTATAAACGCAAATCAAAAAGCATGTTTTTAAAATTACTCAACTTTTTATTTCATTTTATCATACCAATGCCTTCATGCACATTAAATGCTAACCTTATTATACAAAATTCCATAGTAAATAACTCACAATACATGATATATAACAATAATCATAAAAATTCTAAAGTTGCAAAAAAATAAACAAAAAATACATATAGTAATGTTTATTAGTCAACTTCACCCGCCGAACTTTGATTCGGCAATATACTCTACAGGTATACTTTAAAAGGTTAATATTAACAATAATAAACCATATAAAAATAAGATACTATACTTATTATAAATAATACCAAAATTTCACATGTTAAAATCATCATATTTATAAAAAATGTCTCATAATTTCTTAGATTTTCTAAAATTATGCTTTAAAACAGTATCACCAAATAATCAAATAATAAATAATTGGCATATTCAAATAATAGCAGATAGATTAGAAGCTACCCTCAATGGAAAAATCAATCGATTAATAATTAATATGCCTCCAAGATTTATCAAATCCATATGCGTTAGCATAGCATGGCCATCATGGATCTTTGGATTAAATCCTCAAGCTAGAATTATAGTTGCAAGTTATTCTCAAATACTCAGTGAAAGATTATCTTTAGATAACCGACATATATTACAATCTGAATGGTATAAAAAACTATTTCCACATGTAATATTATCAAAAGATCAGAATACAAAACGAAAATTTCAAACAACACAAAGAGGCTATAGATTTGCAACATCAATAGGAGGAAGCATTACAGGAGAAGGTGGAGATATTCTAATTATAGATGATCCAATGAATCCTATGCAGGCATTAAGCAAAACTTACAGACAACGTGTATGTCATTGGTTTGAACAATCCTTCATGACTAGGCTAAATGATAGAAAAAAGAGCATTGTTATAATAGTAATGCATAGATTACATACAGATGATTTAACTGGATACTTATTGTCAAAAAAGGTCCATAATAAATGGCATATACTATCACTTCCCATAATAGCAGAAAAGAATAATACTTTCTATTCTATTACTTCACCATGGAAATTTAAACATGGAAACAAAATAAGAAATGTTTTACATATAAGAAAAGAAGGGGATCTTCTATATAAAAAATACGGAAAAAAATACATAGAAGAATTAAAATCAGAACTTGGATCATACGCATTTGCAGCTCAATTTCAACAAAACCCGATTCATTTGTCAAGTGGCATAATAAAATACAAATGGATTCAAAGATATAGTGCCTATAACAATGAAGATAGTAATATAACTCAAAGTTGGGATACAGCATCTTCTTCTAACAAGAAAAGTAATTATAGTGTATGTACAACATGGTCTTACACAAACAACTGCTTTTTCTTATTAGAGGTGTATAAAGTAAAACTAGAATATCAACAATTAAAACAAGAAATAATAAATTTAGCAAATCATTGGAAACCTAATGCTATACTTATAGAAAAAAAAGCAAGTGGATTACAAGTCATTCAAGAATTAAGTAATATTAGCACAACACCCATCATAGGTATTGTTCCAACAACTAATAAAGTAACAAGATTTTACAAAATTATTCCCATATTTGAATCTAGAAAAATATTTTTACCATATGACTCTCCATGGCTTAGTGATTTTGAACAAGAATTATTATCATTCCCAAATACACAAAACGATGATCAGATCGATAGTATGACACAATACTTGCACTGGTTTAATAACAACATTACAAATACTTTCACCATTAGAGAAATATAGTTTCACAATTTACCATATGATTCCCTATAACTTAGCGATTCCTTTAGAATAAGAATCACTACCTCAAATACAGAAAACAATGCACTATTAGACCCGCTAGCATGTTTATTATTAACAATATTACAAGTACTTCAACATTCAGAAATATAGTTTTATAATTTACCACATGATTTTCATGGTTTAGCAACTTTAAATAATTGCACTATCTACCTCATCTCCAAAATAATAATTAAATTGACAACACAACAGAACACTTACTTACAGAATACTACAAAATGCTTTTACTATACAAAAAACACAGTAATTACATTAGATAAAAGAATATTATAATTTACCTATCATTTACATATATACTTACCATAATACTATATATTGTTTTTAAGTATCACATATATCGATGTTATTAATTTAGTAAGTTCACTAGAATTAATGATAAAAGGGGGCATAACATATATTATATTATTAATAGGACGTATCCACACATTTAATTCAACTCCTTTGCTTATAATATCGTTTTTATTAATTAAGCCACTTTCTAACTCTATTATCCCAGTTGCACCTTTTACTCTAATATCAGTCACATAACTTAGTTGTCTAAATATTTCTAATTCCGATCTTAGTTGATTTTCAATTAAAGTAACATTTTGTATTAAATCCTGATTTTCAAAAAGATCAAGTGAAGCATTTGCTGCAGCACAAGCTAAAGCATTTGCCATAAAAGTTGGACCATGCATAAAAGCATCATTTATATTATCTGATAAAAATGCGTTATAAACCTCCTGTGTAGTTAAAGTTGCAGATAATGTACAAAATCCACCTGTCAATGCTTTCCCAATGACCATAATATCTGGAACAATGTCTGCTTGATTACATCCAAACATAGTCCCAATCCTACCAAAGCCTGTAGCTACTTCATCTGCTATAAATAATATGTTGTTATTTCTTGCAATATCATAAATCCTTCTTACAGTACTTGCAGAATGAATCAACATCCCACCTGCTGCTTGCAAGATTGGCTCTAAAATTATAGCAGCAATACAATCTCTTATAGAATATATTGTATTTGTAAAACTCTCAATTTCCTCTTCAGTCTGCGGTAAAGGCAAAATGAACTGTAAAGGGTGATACTTTTTAAATTTGGTACCATGAATTTTTTCAGGATCAGATATTGACATACAACCCATTGTATCCCCATGATATCCATTAACAAAAGATATAAAACTACATTTGTTCACATTGCCCAAATTTTGGTGATATTGCACTGCCATTTTCATAGCAACTTCAACAGCAGTTGATCCGGAATCTGAAAAGAAAACTCTACTCATTTCCTGTTTTGGAGCAATTTTGACAAGTCGAGATGCTAGAACATAACTTTGTTCATGTGCTAATCCAGAAAACATAACATGAGATAATTTAGCAACTTGATTTTGAATTTTTTGAACAATATGTGGATGAGAATACCCATGACACACACTCCACCAACTAGATATACCATCAAGTAACTTTGTACCATCTTCCAATGTTATATAACATCCACTAGCAGACTTTACCTTTAATGGTAGAGGCGAATTTTTCATTTGTGTATAAGGCATCCAAATATTTTGATATCCCTCATCAAACCATGTATAAAAATTAGTATGCATAAATATTTACAGTAATTGATTAAAAAAATCATATATAAAAAGGTACACCTACATATATATTACAGTTATTATCTAATTAAACATAAATCACGTACCTACTTAATCACAAGCCTAAATAAATACAATAGCACAAACAGAATTAGATCATTATAAAATAATACTATGACCAATAAATCTCAGGTTCATACTTTTTAGGAGATAGGACATTCTTATCTTAATCAGAAAATCTATGTAAATATACGTACCTACCACTTTAGCATAGCGCTAGATACTACAAAACTGTAACATTTATGTTTCTAGTCAATACTACTCACACAAATATTCCTAACAAATCAAGACAGAACACATAATAATATGTTCTATCAAATCATCTAATCAGTTAAACACATTAAGGTAGTGTTTCCACCCAAAGCTGTAGTGTTAATACTTACCACTTTTTCTGTTAGGAATCTATGTAAATAATATGGACCACCTGCTTTAGGACCAGTACCAGATAATCCTTGTCCACCAAAAGGTTGCACCCCTACTACTGCTCCAACTTGATTTCTATTTACATAAACATTTCCAACATTTATTTTATCAATAATATTATCAATGTTACTTTGCACCCTACTCTGCACAGCAAATGTTAACCCATATCCTGTACTATTGATCTCATTCAAAATTTTATGCAAATTTTCTTTCTTATAACGGATTATATGTAATATTGGACCAAATACTTCTCTTTTTAACTGAGATATACTTTGTATCTCATATGCACACGGAGCAAAGAAATAACCTTTTTTACAATCTTCTCCTAACTTAACTTTACATAATAACTTTGCCTCTTGTGACATCTTACTTTCATGAGACATTAACATTTCTTGCGATGCCTTATCTATTACTGGTCCTATATCTGTCTTTAATAACATAGGATCTCCTATGACTAAACTTTCCATAGCACCACAAATCATTTCAATTTGTTTATCTGCCATTTCTTCTTGCACAAATAATACCCTTAATGCTGAACACCTTTGTCCAGCACTTTTAAATGCTGATGTTATGACATCATTTGTAACTTGCTCTATTAATGCAGAAGTATCAGTTATCATGGTATTTAAACCACCTGTTTCAGCTATGAATGGAATAATACCGCCTTCTTTTTGTGCAATAGATTGATTAATTATACTAGCTGTCTCTGTTGAACCAGTAAATGCTACTCCACCTATCTTCTCATTCTTTAATAATACTTCTCCTAATTCTTTACCAGAACCTAACAATAAGTGTAAAACTTCTTTCGGTACCCCAGCATCATACAGTAACTTTACTGTCTCATATGCAATGATAGAAGTTTGCTCAGCAGGTTTCGCAAGTACAGTATTTCCAGTAACTAATGCTGCAGCAATAGGACCAATAAATATTGCCAAGGGGAAATTCCAAGGAGATATGCACATAAATACCCCTCTACTTCTAAAGTAAAGATAATTATCTTCCCCTACAGGACCAGGTAATTTTTTTGACTGCTCTAATTCCTGCCTTCCAAGAAGTGCATAATAACGTAAAAAGTCAACAGCTTCCCTTACTTCTGCAATAGCATCAGAAATAACTTTACCCCCTTCTCTGATAAGTAGAGTTATTAACTTTGGTTTATTTTCTTCTAGTAAATTAGCTGCTTTTTCTAGTATAGCAGCACGAGTAGAAACTGGAATATTAGACCAGTCTTTAAACGCATCATATGCTATATCTAAGGCTGATAGTGCTTGTGCAGAATCTGCAAATAATACTTCTCCTATAAGATCTTCAGAATTCGTTGGAGAAAATACCTCTATAAAATTACCATCTGGCTCTTCTCCCCCTATAATTGGAGCTGCTCTAAACTTGCAAGTTTGATAATTTTTCATTTCTTCATTAAAACTTGCTAAAGTAACAGAATCAGTAATATCAATACCCATAGAATTAAGTCTATCAGGCCCAAATATTTCCTTTGGTAATGGTATATTAGGATGAGGTAAATATTCGAACTCTTTTGCTTTTTCTAATGGATCTTCTATCAACTGTTCCAGTGATATACTACTATCATTTAATTGATTAATAAACGAACTATTTGCTCCATTCTCTAATAACCTTCTAATCAAATAAGGAAGTAAATCCTGATAACTTCCAACAGGAGCATAAACTCTACACTTAACATTTGCTGCTAATTCTTGCGTTACATATTCATATAAACTATTTCCCATACCGTGCAATCTTTGAAATTCAAACCCTGGATGATCCTTATTTGCCATTTCCAATATTGCAGCCAATGTATAAGCATTATGTGTAGCAAAACATGGAGAAAAAGTATTTGGCTTACTTAAAATTTTGCTTGTACATGCTAAATATGACACATCAGTATACACCTTTCTTGTAAACACTGGATAACTGCTTAACCCTAACTCTTGAGCATTCTTTATTTCATAGTCCCAGTATGCACCTTTTACAAGCCTCAGCATCATTTTATGATGAGATCTAACTGATATATCTTCTACAAAATCTAACACTGAAAATGCTCTTTTTTGATACGCTTGTACAGCTAATCCTAGACCTTCCCATCCATTCAAACTACTATCAAACCGCAATTTTTCAAGTATCATTAATGATATTTCTAATCTACTTGCTTCTTCTGCATCAATACATACACGAATGTTATGCTCTTTTGCCAATCTACATATTTGCAATAATTTATCTACTATCTCATCTAATACTTCATCGATTTGTGAAAACTCATATCTACTATGTAATGCAGATATTTTGACTGATATCTCATCATAATCTATTAAATTTCCTGTCCCATTAACAATTTTAGACTTTCCTATACTTTCTACCGCTGCCATATATTCAGTAAAATATCTTTCTGCATCTTTTCTAGTTTTTGCAGCTTCCCCTAATATATCAAATGAATATAACTCACCTGCTTTTCTATTGTTAAGTGCTTCTATTATATCTCTTCCCTTTATAAAATGCTTGCCCAAGATACACATTGCTTGCTGCACTGCTTTTCTAATTATAGGCTCACCCATTGTTTTCAATAAATTATTTATAGTACCAAACAATCGAGTACTATCACTACTATCTTTTAATACTTTTCCACCTATAACTAAACCCCACGTTGCTGCATTAACAAATATTGATGAAGAACTTCCTATATGATTACTCCACATACTGTTTCCTATCTTATCTTTTATTAAATCATTTATGGTGCAATCATCTGGTATTCTTAATAAAGATTCTGCTAAACACATGAGAGCTATACCTTCTTCATTTGATAAGCCATACTCCTGCATAAAAGCATCTATTATACCTAAATTTCTATCTACTCTTATTCTCTCTATTATTTGTTTTGCAACACTATAAATCCTAATTTTAGAATCCTGCGATATTTCTGTTTTCTCTGTCAAATACCTTGTATAACTATTTTCTTCTGTACGATACAACATCTGCATACGTTTACGTATTTCATTCGGCGCTTGTAATGCACTTATCATTTCTCATATCTCCCATTAATACCTACACTTGCAACAGCAACATATTAGTTAACAACTAGAACATTTAATCAAACTTATTATGAAGTTAATAATTAAACACACTAATAAAAATCAAATATTTTGTTTATCATAAATATTAATAACATTCTATAAAAATTCACGACTTTATTATTTTTCTAAGAGTTACATGGATATCTTAAATAAACTATTCTAACAGAATTATAAAATAGTAACACACATAACAATACATAACATGGCACTAATACCATATATAAATAATATACATCATAAAACATATTACTACTATAAAAAATATAAAACTTGTATACCTTTTTACAATAACAACATTAAGCTAATACTTTAGGTAATAATATCTATTTAACTAAAATATACACTAACTTACGAGCTATTTTATTTCTAGAATACTAATAAATACATTCTATAATTACTTTTAATTTCAGGAATTTACACACAAATGCTACCATACATGAACATAATAATAATTATACATATTTTCCTAGTCATTATGTATCATGACACGTTTATCTGAACTTATTTAACATCATAAAATTTTATAAGTATATCCTATAAATTTGTCCATAATATAAAAAATATTACGTATATTCAAATATTTACACAACATCACTATCTTGATAACCTTCCATCATCTTGCATAAATATACATTTATGCATCACTTTACAACACAACTCTTTACTTATCATTTTCAACAAAGTAGCATATCATATTTAAAGTGTACATTTAGGTTTAACATGTTTAATCTATCACAAAAAAGATTTTTAATCACTGGAGCATCTGGTGGCATTGGAAAGGCTATAACTAAAACTTTATCAGATGCAGGAGCTACACTTTGTATTTCAGGTACTAAAGAATCTGTTCTACAGGAAATTGCAAAACAATCTTCAAGTGCAGATAGTATAATACATACTTTACCATGCGATTTAACAAATAATGAACAGATTAATGGCTTAGTTGACAATGCATGTAAAATTATGTCTGGTATTGATGGTATCGTATGTAATGCTGGTATTACATTAGATAAACTCACATTACGTACTTCTGATGAAGACTGGCACAAAGTTATCAATACAAATTTGACCACAACCTTTAAGCTGAACCGTAATGCATGCCGTTCAATGTTAAAAAATAATCAAGGCAGAATAATTAACATCTCTTCAATTATAGCCTTTACTGGTAATCCTGGACAAACAAGCTATGCAGCATCCAAAGCTGCTATGATAGCCATGAGCAAATCCATAGCAAAAGAGTTTGCAAGTAAAAATATAACCGTAAATTGTATAGCTCCAGGATTTATTGCAACACCAATGACAGATGTATTATCAGAAGAACAACGCAATAATATTATTGCAAACATTCCTATGAAAAGGGTAGGTACACCAGAAGAAGTAGCTGCTGCAGTTCTATTCTTAGCTAGTGATGAAAGCAGATATATTACAGGTCAGACTTTACACGTAAATGGTGGAATGTTAATGTACTAACCAACATAGAAAGAGTGCATGTTTTTTTTTAAGAAAGCAACACATAAAACTAAATTCTACATAGCACTTTGTGCTAATGTCATATACTTTGGAGTGTTCCTATTTGCAATTTTTATACAACTAATCAGGTTTCCTTCTAAGCTTAGCGTTAAAGATTTATTGTTAATTAATCTGCTGATGGTTTTATCAGCACGCATTATGCTGTGTCTACTATCGTATTATGAATTAGCATGTACACACTATACTGATGATAAAAACTCTTTAATGAAATATAAAAAAGTAGCACACACAACTGAAGCAATTAGTACTACAATTGCTATAATAATACAAGTCATTGCAATATATCAAGTAGCAGCAGGTAATTTAGAGATAGTATCAAGTAAAAAAACAGCAATCCACACCAAAGGTGCTGTAGACTTTGCTTGTATACTAATCAAGCTATTAATAGTATCACCATTGCTGATATATTTTAACTATCATAGAATGAACAAAAATAAGCATATAACACACACAAAAAATATGGAATACTTATTTTACCTTTCTCTAGTGTCATTAGTGATAAGTTTTATAGCATTTGCTGGAAAAATCATTAATGTCTTAGAACAAACCCAATACTTTACTCTCTTTGACACAGAGAATCACAGTAACAATGGGCCTAACAACTTTCCTCTTGGACCAATAATTAGAATATCATGCATTGCAGCTAGCATAATTTTATTCACAATAATGTTCAGTATAGAATCATCTATTAACTCAACACTATCAGATACTGAAATACAGTATGAACACAAAACATTAAATAATACGGTAAGTGGCTAAGGAGGGATTCGAACCCACGGCCAAAAGATTATGATTCTTCTGCTCTACCACTGAGCTACCTAGCCCTTTACTAATTCATATAACATATGATTCTTATAATTTCAACATAATTATACAGTAATTAATTATAAAGAACTTAATATTTATAACTTAATAAAAGAAATATTAAAATTATATAATGCTTTTAAACCCAATTTAATACCATCTTACTATACCAATACACGTTATTTTATACAAAAACACCTTATTTTTATAAACTTACATAACAGAAAGTTATTTTAATGATATTATAAAAGACTTTTTTATATCAAAAGATATTTCTACAACAAAAAATATATTATAATACTTGTACCTTAAATAAATAAAAAGTTTTATTATTAAAATAGTTCAAGAATAAGGCAGTAAAAATCATAAATTTACATAATATCAAGTATACAAACATGACCCAAAATAAGACCTTAAGTTACACAAAAATTCATCTTATAGCTATGATAATAATTTTATCATTATGGAATGTTTTTTTTATAATAAAATTAATACCAATTATTCCAAAAGATGTTAAAAATCTTATATTCTCATATACTGCAATACTATCAATATCATCAATATTGCTTTATGGTATTAATATAATATACAATTTAAATATTACATTAAAAAACTACAAAAAAAAATCTGCAAAAAAAATCTTATTTTCTTACTTGGGATTTATAGGAGAAGCAGCAAGCTTACTAGGACTCAATATTATATCCACTATTACCATTTTAATTTTTCCAATTAACAAGCCTATTGCTATAGCTGCTTCTATATTGAATATACTATCTTCACTTTTTGTTATAGAATATGCTTCGATTTTATTAGACACAAATATTAAACAATATAAAGAATTAAAAAATACCAACACATCTACAAAATATACAATATGGTCAATGGTAAACTGGAGTGCGGCATTAATTATATCAATAGCAAATGTAAGTTTCACATCTGTTAGTTACTTCATAAAACATAATGGCACTGATATTTTTAAGATCTTATTATTTTCAGTATATATATCAATTATTACTTCTATGGTTCTTATGAAAACCATGCAAGAAAATGATCCTTCAATATCATTAAATTTACAAGTAGAAGCTATAAAATCTAATATAGCAGAAGAAAGACAACATCTTACTAAATATCAAGAAAGCTGCGAGTACAGTAGGTAAAACTCACAATATATAATCAGACTTTTTCTACAGTAAAATACAAATCCACACATTGTAAAACATTGTATTTATATACCTAATAAGTCCGGTAAAAATATTAAAAAGTATATCTTAACCCTCCTTCAATCATATAAGTACTCATATTAATATCTACATGAAAAATACATTGCAGCATATAGTAAAACTACAAATACAACATACATTACAAACAAAACATTATTAAGTTCTTGGTAAAACATTCAAAATATACTGTAAAATTATTTCTATATCTAAAACATACCATATATTGCAAAACACAAATTTCTAGATATAGATAAATCAAACATTGTATTGATATATAACTGACTAAGAATTTAAATCAATACTACATACAACTGGAGCATGATCAGAAGGTATATCTAACCCTCTGAGTTTATCATGAATAACACAAGATAACAGCTTATCTACAGCTTGTGGTGATAATAATAAATGATCTATCCTTAAACCCTTGTTTTCTTGCCATGCACCTGCTTTATAATTCCACCAAGTAAACTTCTGCTCATACTCATTTAATATCCGAAAAGCATCTGTAAATCCTAGATTTAAAATAGATCGAAATTTTTCTCTTTCAGATTTATGAAAGCACAGCCTACCATCCATAATTTCAGGAGCATACACATCTATAGGATAAGGCCCTACATTATAATCACCACCCAATATTAAAATATCTTCCTGTTTAAGTAAAGAGAACATATGTTCCCTTAACTGATCAAAAAATCCAAGTTTATATTGAAACGCATCAGAATCAATACTTTGCCCATTAGGAACATATACACTAGCAACACAAACTTTAACATTATTACATAAAATCACACATTCTAAATAACGAGATTCTCTATAATTATAAATAAAACCTTCTGAACTTAATTTGTGACATAAACTAGATTCGTAATCAGATAAAAAAATACTTGTAACCAATTCCCCAACTATAGGGTACCTTGTTATAATAGCTACCCCATTTCTAGCTTTCTGTCCATGTACATAACACCTATATCCTAATGATTCCACATTAGAAAAAGGAAATTGTTCATTTGTACACTTTATTTCTTGTAATAATGCTATATCAATATCATACTCTACCAGCCAACTACATAGATGATCCAACCTCTTCCTAACAGAATTAACATTCCACGTAGCTATTTTTAAATTCATTGTAATTTCTAAAATTAACAATAATAATTAAGTCAAATATTTGCTATTAATATCAACAAATCTATGAGTTAAATCACAAGTCCATATAGTTGCATCAAAATTACCAGTATTAATATCAACTTCAATATAAATATTCTGCTCATCTTTCACGTATTGATTAACAGCAACCTTATTATAGGTAGAACTAATTTCACCATCTACTAATACAACATTATCTCCTATTTTCAATGAAATCTCATTCTTATTAAATGGCTCTCCAGCTTTACCTATAGCCATAATTATCCTACCCCAATTAGCATCTCCACCTGCTATAGCAGTTTTTACAAGTAAGGAATTCGCTACCGAAAACCCTAATTTTCTAGCAGAATTCAATGATATAGCATTTTTAATATTAATTGTAATAAATTTTTCCACTCCTTCTCCATCTCTGACAATCAAATGTGCCATTTCCACTAACATATCTCTTAAAGCAATCTTAAAGTCATCAATGACTTGATCATCAACAGAGCACACCTGTTCATGTTTAGCAAGATTTGTCGCAAATATCAAAACTGAATCACTAGTAGAAGTATCTCCATCAACAGTAATATTATTAAAAGATACATCAACATATTCTCTTAATAATTTTTGCAATACATCTGACTTGATATTAGCATCAGTAAAAACATATGCTAACATTGTCGCCATATTAGGAGCAATCATACCTGAACCCTTACATATCCCATTAATCGTAACTTTCTCACCACAAATTAATACTTCTTTTGTTACCATTTTTATAAAAGTATCAGTTGTAGTAATACTATTAGCAGCATCTTCCCAGGAGTTTTTAGCACTACTCCATGTAGGATCTAGTATAACAGATTTAATTTTATCAACCGGCAAGGGAATGCCTATAACTCCTGTAGAGCAGAAATAGACTTCTTGAGTAGAACAACCAAACCTTTCCGCACATAATCTTGTAACTTCTTCAACAACTTTATACCCTCCAATACCTACTGCAACATTGGCATTACCAGAATTCACAATTAAAATTCTTGCTTTACCATAAGGAAGTATCTTCCTACAATGTTCAACATTGCTGCTTGCTGTATAAGAAGTTGTAAAAACACCTCCCACACTAGTGTTAATTGGCATTTTTACTATTAAAAGATCAAGCCCATCCAAAGTCTTTCTAATACCACACGCAAAAGAATACAACTCAATTCCATCAATTTCAGGCATAACAGGAAAATCAGTAGGAGCAAGAGGAGAAAGAAGAAATCTAGATAGATTCTTTGAAAAATTTTTGACCATTATACACTACCAAGTTAACATTTTTATATATCTCAAGTTATATAAAGTATAATCACACAATGCAAGAAAGCTATTAAAAAAATCAAAACAGTATTATATTCTTATCGACAGCCCCTAAAATTAATCATAATACTACTGATGTTTTTAAAAATAAATCTCATTAAACAATTACTATATGCCTCAAGCACAGTAAAGCTTAACCCAGTATTATAACATAATCTTAAAATCAACAAATACAACATGAGAATTCAATTGAAAATCCTGAAAATGATACATTACAGTATTTCCATCTTCATCATAGATTTTATTTGTATCATATTTCCAATAATTTCTCAAATAGCTATATCCTATACATAAGCTTACTTTTTTTTTATCAATATAACACAATCCAACCTCACTCTGCACGCTCATACCATAATGAGTCAAAGCATTACTTCTAAATCCCTGATAATTCAATAAACCAGCAATACCAATCCCACAACTTAAGTATGCCATTAATTTATTACTAATAACATAATCATATCCAGAATTAACAAGAGTAGTAACACTATTAATTTCAAATATATTTTCTATCTTTGATGTATAAAGTTTTCTGCCAATAATCCTTTGCAATATATCAATCAAATCCATTTTTTCAAAATCCATTAATTTCTGTATTGCAGGTTTTATATTTGCATACCTTATTTTAAATTCATAAAAAAAATTATTATTCAATTTATACCCAATCGCAGTACTAATATCTATATTAAGATGCTGATAATCTATATATTCTGACTTAAAACTATCAGAATAATCTCCCAAAAAATTATAACCTCCTGTTAAATAAAAATGATTAGCTATAGCGTCAAAACTAAATGTAATAACTGCAAAACATATAATGGCATATATATAATTTTTCATAAAAAGTAAAAATATTAACTATATATTTGATATACAAATCTCTACTATGAAGTCAACATAAAAATTATTAGGATAAATTATCCAATACAATTAATACAATCTAAGTCAATAATTTCTCTATTACCTTATTGAGATATTACTATCTTGCATCATTTTTAACTATAAATTACTTATATATTATCAATAAGATAAATAACACATTTAAGAATTAAATTAATGTATACTCATGTATAATTAATAACACGTTTTTAATCATGAAAATATAATAATAAATTCTTTAGAAAAACCATTTCTATAATTCACATCACAATAAGTAAAAAATTTACTAATTAAAAACCAATATGTTATAAATAATAATTAATGTAAATTATCAATATATAGCATTAAAAAATAAATTCTAAACCAAACATAAGACCATAAGATCCTAAAATACAACAATGTTTCAAATTAACACCATCTCTGGGTTTTTCATAACCAATAAAATATCTATAACCACTATACATAGCAATATTACGTAATAATTGATATTTTATACCAACTATATTTTGTATCATTAATTTGTTTTTAAGATCTAGAGATTCACTACTTTTTGAAAACCAATCAATAAGATAATGGATATCAATACCTGATCCAAAGAAAAACGTAAGGTCCCTTATACTAAAAAAATTACCAACATCATAGTACAAATTAAAGAAAATTTTATACTTATTGCTATTCCAGTATAACATTTTCTTTTTCAAAGATTCTTCATTATCTTGATTAAGTATCTTTTGTTCATTAAGTACTTTTTTCTTAGTTATATACACAAATTCTAAATCAGTTCTAAAATTATTTGAAGAAGCACTAGGACATATATAACCCAAGGACAGTTCAACATTATAACCAATTACATTATTTACACTAAAATCAAAATCTAAATATCCATCTCCAATTTTAAACTCTAGTATTTTTTTATCATATCCATAAGAACCACCAATATAAAAATTGCCAATAGAGCTACCTACTATATCTTTTGCAATTACTTCATTGCATTTCAAACAAATTAATACCAAAAGTATAATTTTTAGATACAAGATAATCTTCATGAATACACTATTTTATCAATATAGTTATACATAATATAATATAAATTATTATTTGCATTGTAATTTTATTAATATTTCAACTTATTTCGATAAGATCGAACTTTCAAACCACTACAATGTCAATAATCAACTAATAATAACTTGTCATTCTAATAAAAACATAATAAAATTTAAACTATACATAATTATTATAATCTAATGAAAAAAATAGTATTAGCTTACTCAGGAGGGTTAGATACCTCAGTTATATTAAGATGGCTTCAAGAACAATATAACTGTGAAGTAGTAGTATTTACTGCAGATTTAGGTCAAAACGATGATATGTCTGCTATAAGACAAAAGGCAATTTCATTAAACGTCAAAGAAATTTTCATAGAAGACCTAAAGGAAGAATTTGTAAAAGATTTTGTATTTCCCATGTTTAGAGCAAATACTGTATATGAAGGATATTATTTGCTTGGTACATCTATAGCAAGGCCACTAATAGCTAAACGGCAAATTGAAATAGCTCACCTCACAGGAGCAGATGCTGTAGCACACGGAGCAACTGGAAAAGGAAATGATCAGATTAGATTCGAATTTGGATACTATTCTTGCAACCCAAATATAAAGGTAATAGCACCTTGGCGTCAGTGGGAATTAACCTCAAGAACCAGCTTAGTAGAATATGCAAAAAAGCACGACATAGATGTTCCTTTAGACAAAGCAAGTGAACCACCGTATTCTATAGATGCAAACCTATTGCACACTTCATATGAAGGAAAATCCTTAGAAGACCCATATGTTGAACCTGACTATACAATGCTCTCCAGATCAGTAATTCCAGAATCAGCTAGTGATACTCCAGAATATATAGAAATTTCCTTTGAAAAAGGAGATCCATATGCAATAAATAATGTACCTCTTTCACCCGCAAATCTATTAAAACAATTGAATACAATAGGTGGTAAACATGGTATAGGAATTATAGACATAGTAGAAAATCGCTATGTAGGAATAAAATCACGAGGAGTATATGAAACTCCTGGAGGAACAATACTTTTACATGCACACCGTGCCATAGAAAGTATAACTTTAGACAGAGAAGCAGCACACCTTAAAGATGAAATAATGCCAAAATATGCCAAACTAATATACAATGGTTATTGGTGGACTACTGAAAGACAAATGTTACAAGCACTCATCGATAAGTCGCAAGAAAAAGTAAACGGAGTTGTACGCTTAAAATTATATAAAGGATCTGTTATGATCGTGGGACGAAAATCTAAAAACAGCTTATATTCACATGATCTAGCAAGCTTTGACGCATCAGAGAATTACAATCACGGAGATGCAGAAGGATTTATTAAAATAAGTTCTCTAAGATTAAGAAATAGTTAACATTTACTTTTAATACTGAACTTTATAAATAACAGTATAGGTTATTCATATCACCATCGTCACAACGCTTAATATTTGGATTTAATCCTAAAGAATCTAATCTTAAATGAATTTTTCATTATTAAATATAGATCACTGTTATTAACTTTTTTATTGCTAGTTTCTTCATTTTTTATTCAATTATCATCAATATATGTATTCAGAATAAAAATTTACATGAAAATAGACTCAAATATAAACTAACATCAGTATTATTACAAAACATCTATTATTCTTAAGTGATATTGTATCCTCAATACTTAACCAACCTTTATTATTAATAGATGATTAATTTTACTTATCCTTTCACAGTTTTTTCATTCTTTTTATTAAGCTACTAGAGAAGATAAAAAATTTTAAACACACATACATTTATGGATTTAGTAATATACACCACCACTTTACTCCTAAATTCAATAACATTCATTAATAATTCTTTTAAATTTCATAGTATCCAATAAACAGACTAAAGTAAGTTATTATTTTGGAGTGTATATTCATTCATTAACTTAGGTGATAAACATTTACTTAATTTCAAATCTGAACCAATTCTTTACATCAAGTAAATGTACATCTACAAATAGTATTGTACATTTCATCATTAAAGATCAGTCAATAACAGATCAGATTTATTATCAACCGTCTGTACTATAAAACCCAAATCTTGCGGCTTAATATTACAAGTCCTCAATTCTTCATTTAGCTTTGCTTTTTCTTCTAATACTTCCTTTGTTGTCCATGTATTACTGTGTTCAGTTGCTACAGCATGATGCGGCCCAAAAACTTGTGAAAAGAAGATAGACGTTAAAACAACTGCATATCCAATAAAGACAGTAGCTTTTAAAAGCATAGCAAGATTATGATTACTATAAAAGTCTAAAAGCTCATATAATACTGTTTCATATAAAATATTATAAATCCCTAATGAAAGAAAGAATATACTATTCAATACTGTCCACCTAGCATGCAACTTTATCCCAATACTATTAGATTTTTTTGATACAGCATTGTCTTGAATACTTCTCATTAAAAGTATAGATCCATACATTATAGAGAATGATGACGCTAAGATATTAAAAACACGCATAGGCAAAGCTATAGAATTAAAAGGCATTAAGTGCGCCCCTAAGATCAGAAGTATAGAAGCTATACAACAAAATCCTATAGATTCACCAATAAAACCTGATGATACTATTAGTTGCTTTTTAACATCTGATACACTAGAATCTTTAGTTGATTTTAGCTTTCCTCCTAATTCACGCTTTACATTAATTATATTCAATATATGACATGTAATATTAATAAACTGCGAGATAAATGATAATGCTGCAACTGTTAAGAAAAGATAATCTCCTAAAAATTTTATATTGCTAGGTCCATATAAAATAAGAAAAAATGCACTAGTTAATAATATTAAATATGAGACTGACAATACAATATATGCCATTTGCCATCGATGAATTTGTTCTTTACTAAATAACTCTTCCTTCGCATGACTACTATATCTCATAAAAACCATCAACATTAACGTAACTTTAATTATGACAACACAAGTCAATAGTTATCTTATATATTACACTTTACATAACTTTAATATGATATGGAATAAAATCAGGTAACACATAGTGCTATTAGCTAGCAAATAACAAATTAAAATTTTTGTATAAATGAACCACTTTTAATGAGTAACCACTACCTTAAAGCCTGCACTACATTAAAAATAACAGCTCATTATTAATAACGATAACACCTTCCCTAAATTACCCTCACCTCACAAAAAAATTAATAACAGGAAAAATCAAAATAAATAACTTACAAACTTAACGCAAAAAAGTTGCGGGGGAAGGATTTGAACCAACGGCCTACAGGTTATGAGCCTGTCGAGCTACCAGACTGCTCTACCCCGCATTATTACTAGGACCATAAATTTTTTAGAACCTAGATATTTACTATACTAAATTACTTACTATGGCAAGAACTTTTTTTAGCAGTAGTACTTTGACTTAGGCTAGGAGGAGATATTGCTTGATCATCCACAGGTTCAGCCATAACCTGAGAGATATCCTGAGCAATTCCTTCTATTTCCTCACTTAATTCTTGCATCTGACACGTTGGTGTTTCTTGTTGATCAGATGATTGACTAATACTAGAAGAAGATCCTTTGCTAAAAGTACTAAAAGAGCTCAAGCTTGATATAAGTGACCCTGCAAACTCTGATAATTGTATATCTTCTATATTAAATTCCTCAAAAACCTCTGTTGACACACTATGTTCTTTTTCTTCTAACATTTTACATTTTTCTTTATCTTCCGCTAATGATTCACTACTAGTAGACGAAGAAATTTCAACATCACTACCTTTTTTTTCTTCTGCTAATAATTGACCAGTATTAAATGCAGTTAATTCACTCGAAGTTACAGATGCACTTCTAGCGACCGCTTCAGATTTTACTATTGACTCAAATAAAGAAGACTGTAGCCCAAATAATCCTCTACTTTTTCTCAACTTACTTTTCTGACTAATACACTCTGATAATAACTTACCATCTGAACCAGGTACTGCTAATGTATTGGTATTACACAATGGAAGGAATTTTGAAGAATATTTACTATCTTGTGACAGAGCATAATGCATAGGAGTCTTTAATTCTGCATTTCGGTTATTAACAAGACCTGTTAATACTCCTTTATCTAACTTATTTATAGCTAATTTTACTATAGAATCAACTGAGGAATGACCAGTAGCTTTACAAGCTAAATGCAGTAATGTATTACCTTGAGCATCTTTTGGTACCATTACACGAGATAAATCCACTTTTTTACAACTTTTCAACATTAATACTACAAATTCAGGATGACCACCTTGCATTGCTAAATGTAATGGAGTATCCCCCTGCTTATTTGGTACACATGCTAAATTCGCTAATTGCCTTTTATCTAAGCTATTTAGCAATGACTTAACCATACTTACATTACCAGATTGAATAGCCATATGTAATAATGTGTTTCCATCTTGATTTTGTACTCCTACAATCTTTGATAAATCTTTTTTAGATATAGCACGCATCATATCAGCTGCCATCCTAAAATTACCTGACTCCATAGCCAAATGTAGGGGTGTATTGCCATTATTATCTTGCCTTGAAAGCACAACCTTAACATCCCTAGACATAATGGCTTTTAAAGCTTTTTCAGCAAATTTTACATCTTTATGACTAGCAACCATATGATATGCTGTCATACCATTACTTCCAACTATAGCAGCATCACATTTATTCTGTACTAGCAACTTTACCATATCAAGGTTGGAATTTTCCACTGCAACCATCAATAAACTATTTCCAAAATGCATACTACTCGGATTAGGTACTTTTTGATTAACATCTCCACCATGACTAATTAATAACTGAGCAGCTGCCATATTATTACATATTACAGCAGCGGATAATGGATACGTGTCACTGCTTGGATAAGTTGTTACACCTTTATGATTTAGTAACATATTTAATAATTTATTATATCCACAATATGTACATTTCTCTAAAAGCATATTCTTATCTTCACTTGAACCAAGTGTTGCACCATTACCCAATAACATCTTAACCATCCTAATAACACTGGCTTCATTCTGTTCTGAAGATATTGCATGAGATAGCATAGACTTACCATCACCATCCATAACACTAGCATCCGCACCAGCCGCACATAACGCTTTTACAACTTTTAGATCTCCTAAATCTACGGCTTCATGCAAAGCTGTTTTACCAGCAGCATTTTTAACATTCACATCAATATTAGGATTACCTAATATTTTTTTGATAAGTGAATGGTCACCTTTACTAATTGCATAATGTAATACAGTATTACGACTTGGTCCCATACCTTGATTAATATCCAAACCCTTATGAGATACCAACACTTTTATTACCCTGTTATCACCCCGGATACATGCTAAATGCAATGGAGTAGTTACATTAGAACTCTGAGCATTAACTTCTGCCTTTGAAGCACCATTAACAATAAGTTTTGCAGTTTCAGCATTACCAAATAACATAGCCATATGACAGCTATTTACTCCAGTAGAAGATTCTTGTTTCAGGACATCTGGTAAATTAGAAAGTAAACTAAGTACCGATAGATTATTATGTTGAATAGCACGATGCACTGGAGAGGCAACGAAATCTACCGATTGTATATGCTTATATAAATCGTTAAATAATCCTAATTCTGTATTTTCTGTAGTAAAACCAGATAAATCTAATCCTTTACCTCCAGTCCCTTCTTCTAATAAAGACTGATAAAAGACCTGCTTCCCATGGTACTTTTGAATACTCTTTTTAAGTACAATAAATACTTTTTTATCAGCTAAGCTACAAGCAAGATGCAAAGGTGTATTACCGCGAAAATCACCTGATAATAATGATTCAGCAACACTACCCTTACCTTTAACAACACTCGCTTTAGCTAAGCATAAAGCCTTTACTGTATAAAAATTATTCCCCATAACAGCGTGATGTATAGGCATATATCCATCTACATCACGTTTACAAGCATCTATTCCATTTTGTAATAACATTAAAGGCAATGCTCCTACATTATTCCCTATTACAGCACAATGAAGTGGAGTATGTCCATGCTGATCCTGCATATTAACTACATCAGTTTCAGAACTAAAACAGCCCTTTGTATTCCTTAATATAAATGCTAGTACTTCAGGCCTAGAACATGCAGCAGAATGATGTAGAGGAAGTTTATCCATACCATCCACTGCAGCAAAATCCGCATTATACTCTTTAGCCATTGCCACATTTTCTACAGAACAATCAAGATTTCGACACATAACGTGCATAAAAGTTTCATTGCCAAAATTCCGAAGATTAATAACATCATTTCCTGTATTAGATATACAACGACTTAGAGTTTTACTATCACAATTTTGAGCAGCAAAGTGTAACGGTAAATTACCTTCAGTATCTTGAAGGTTATAAGCATCATGTCCAGAAAATCCTGATGAATCTTTCGTATTTTCTATAGCTGAAATTACCCTTTGATCAACATTATATGCATAAGCCAAATGTAGTAATGTCATTAGATTCCTACCTTCACTAACAGGATTACCTTCAACTCTAACCTTTACTGGATTGAAAATATCCTCAGCTACTCCTTGATCATTAGTTTCTAAAGCAAGAATAATACCTTGTATTTGCTCTTCAGATAAATTCCCATTAGATTGTCTTATCTGATCACAAAGACTCAGCATTAATCCTGAAGTCACTAACACTTTAGGATCTATTTCTTTATCATTTAGAACTGCATTTCTAACAGATTCCCAATTCTGATTATCCTGAAATTCCATAGCATCATAGCCATCACTAGAGTGATATGGCGCATCTACCAAATCTCTGCTACGTATACTAGGACCATTATAAGGTAAAAGAGAAGCCTCCTCTTCTTCAACATAAGCAATATCACTGATCTCCCCTTCCATTGGTGGAGGTGGAAGAGGAGCCTCTTCTTCTTCAACATAAGCAATATCACTAATATAATCTCTTGGTGGAAGTGGAGGAGGAGTTTCTTCTTCTTCAAACGAAGGTTCTTCTAATACTGGAGAAGCAGCAGGTCTCTGACTTTTAGGCAAAGGTGAAGCATATATATCCTCAACAATCTGTTCTGATTGTTGTCTTACTTGCCCATCATCTTTTTGACTTGTTTCAATGTCAGAATATTGAAGCTCCTGTATACCCTGATACAGATCCTCTTCTACATTCAGCTGTTGCTCTTGCCCTTCAGTTAATTGCTGATCTTGCCCACCTTGAGGTGAATCTTGAGGAGGATTATTATCCTGTAAATTAGGATTTCTTTGATTTTGTTGTAAATCATCCTTTTTTGGATCTGTCATAAAAATCTCCTCCAATACATATCTGAATCATTAATGCAAATACTACAAACAAAACATATTATAATAATTACACATACTAAAGTGGCTCGATAAAACATGCACACCGTACTTGTTACGTTATCAATAATATTTAAAAAAATAATTAATATAATTGTTATAATGTATATAGTACAGTTAATATTTATTAAAATGCTAACATCTCATATGTTGCATCAAAAATTTTTCTATGTTCTTGAATAGCAAAACGATCAGTCATTCCTGAAATAAAATCACAAATTACAATTGATCGATCCATTAAATTCGAATCCATTGCCTTCATAGCCCAATCAGAAGGTAAAATCTGTGGATCATCATAAAAAACTTGAAATAACTCCCTTATTATACGTTTTACCTTGTTTTTTACTCTTTTTACTTTATAATAATTGTATAGTTTTGTTCTGAGAAAATTCTGTAAACCTATTTTATATTGATTCATCTCTTCAGAAAAATGAACAAGTGCCTTACCTAGTTTCCTAATATCATCTTGAGAAGATATATCATACTCCTTAATATTATTTATAACTTGAGATATTATATCTGCTATCATAATGTCAACAGTCTTTCGTAAAAATTCATGTATAATTCGATTATCAGATACATTTAATCCAAAATTATCATCTATAACTTTCTTTAATACTCCCCCAATTAATGGCAATTCCAATAATTCCTCTATAACTAAAATCTTTGCCCTTATTCCATCATCAATATCATGCATGTTATAAGCTATATCATCAGAAATAGCTGCAATTTGTGCTTCAGCACTAGAGAAATTCTCAAGATCTAACTTATAATACGAATCATAATCTAACATAAGTTTATGTATTTTCTTACTTGAATTGACTCTATTTTTACCTGTAATAGGACCGTTATGCTTAGCTACCCCTTCTAATGTTTCCCAAGTAAGGTTCATACCATCAAATTTTATATATCTTTTTTCTAAAAGTGTTAATATTCTCAAAGCCTGAATATTATGATCAAATCCCAAATGATGCATAGCCATTTCATTTAAAGCATCTTCTCCTGCATGTCCAAATGGAGGATGACCTAGGTCATGTGCTAAAGATATAGCCTCTGTCAAATCTTCATTAAACCTTAATTTTCTACTCAATAATCTTGCTATTTGAGAAACTTCAAGACTATGAGTTAATCGTGTTCTATAATAATCATTTTCATAATTAATAAATACCTGTGTTTTATACTGTAATTTACGAAATGCACCTGAATACATAATACGGTTACGATCTCTTTGATAACAACTACAATACTGGTCTTCCTCTTCATGAAATACTCTACCTTTTGTTTTAGTAGGATTACATGCATATTTTACTAAATCTAACATAGTTATAATTTGACACAAAAAAAAAATATGATATATTCACTTGTTAGTTTTTAATTCGGTATTGTATATATGTCAAACTTAAAGAGTGCAGACTTAACCCTTACAGAAAATGCTGTTAATAAAATTAAGCATTTAATTAACCAAGAAGAAGATGCAGGTTCTCTTTTATGTTTATCTGTTTCTGGTGGTGGATGTTCTGGATTTCAATATAATTTCAATATTGGTAACATAAATACATTACTTGCTAATGATGAAGATGATGAAGATGATGAAGATGATGATTATGATTTTCTTGATGAAGATGACGAAGAATATGATGATGAAGATGAGTTAGAGGGAGGAAGTAGCGCAAAATTTACTGTTTTTGACGAAGAAACAGGAAAGCCATTATTGTTGATAGACAAAGCATCTAATGATCTTCTAAAGCACTCTACAATAGACTATATTGAAGATATCAATGGATCAAGGTTTATAGTAAACAATCCAATTGTAAAATCTAAATGTGGATGTGGTAATAGCTTTTCTATATAAGTAATGGTATAAATTTGAAAAAACGTTATTCTTTTTTTAAGCTTTCCTCAACCATATTTCTTGCCTTAGTTGCAGCACTATTGTTGCGGGTCTTTTTATTTGAGCCATTTCACATACCATCTGGCTCAATGAAAAGTACGTTATTAGTAGGTGATTACATATTTATCAGCAAGTATAGTTATGGTTATAGCAGACATTCTATTCCTTTTTCACCACCAATAATAAATGGTCGTATTTTTGCTAGATTACCAAAAGCTGGTGATGTTGTTGTATTTCGTCCACCCAAGGAATTAAATCTTCATTATATAAAAAGAGTTATTGGAGTACCTGGTGATAAGATACAGCTTATCGATGGCTTTTTATACATTAATGGACAAAAAATGAAGTATGAAAAATTAGGCGATTTTATTGATGATGATGGAAAGGTAATTACTCGCTATTTAGAAACTTTATATAATGGAAATGCTCACGAAGTGTTAGATGAAGTTCCAGACAGTCCACTTGATAATACTCCTGTTTATAATGTACCCAAGGGGCATGTTTTCGTTTTAGGAGATAACAGAGACAATTCGCGAGATAGTAGGTTTATTACAGATGTTGGATATATACCTCTTGAAAATATCGTAGGTAAGGCTCATGTAGTAGCATTGTCATTTAAAAAATCTGATACTGTGTTACCTTTTACAGTAAGATTAAATAGAATATGGCATACCATTAATTAGGATTATTATGATTTACAAGAAAAAAAATCCTAGATTATTGATTATTAACTTGATACGGAGTCTCTTCATTAATTGCAAGGGTATGTATATTACTCTACGTTACATGTTTAAACCAAAAGTAACATTAAACTATCCTTTAGAAAAAGGTCCCTTAAGCACAAGGTTTAGAGGGGAACATGTATTGCGTAAATATAAGAATGGAGAAGAACGTTGTATAGCATGTAAATTGTGTGAAGCCATATGTCCAGCTCAAGCAATCACGATCGAAGCTCAAGAACGAGATGATGGTAGTCGTCGTGCGGTACGTTATGACATAGACATGACAAAGTGTATATATTGTGGTTTTTGTCAGGAAGCATGTCCTGTAGATGCAATAGTAGAAGGTCCAAATTTTGAATATGCAACAGAAACAAGAGAAGAACTAATGTATAATAAGAGTAAGCTACTTCATAACGGACAAGTATGGGAGGAAGCTATTGATTTAAGAATAAAAAAGAACAGTCAGTTTTACTAAAAAAGAATTTTTATAATGAATCTGTATTACTTTACATAGTTGCAGTACTAAAAATTCTGTATATTTTGAGAAGTACAAAACCCATTAAAATTTAAAAGACAGAATTCAATAATTTATATTCATAATTCTTTATCACAAGTATATCAAACAAGCAGCTCATTTCTAATTTTTAGAGCTCTCTTATAGTTTAAATATACATTATTTAGCAATTCAATTATATCGTGATTATTACAAGATAATATAACACTTATATCAGATTTAATTGTATTACACTTATAATCTAATAGATCTACTAATTCTTGCTCTATATACTGAAGGTCTTTTACTGTTGAAAAATCTAATTGTTTTAAATACTCAATTTGTATACCAATAACATTTAGTATCTGTAATTTTATCTCAACAATATCATGCAATATAAACACTAAAACCCCCATCAACATGAAATATATTCCCACATTTCTATAGAAGATTAGTTATTATAAATCTCTACCTTTTTACTTGATAAAAGAATACTAAAATATCTCGTTAATAAAAATTCAACTTTTGTTAAAAAACTTTATCCTCATAGCTGAGAACCATAAAATCACTGTCATATGATCCTCTATAATAAAAAAATTTAATTAAATTATGTTCTTACTAGCACGAGAAGCACGCTTACGTTCATTAGGATCTAAATATTTTTTACGTAAACGAATAGACTTAGGCGTACATTCAACTAATTCATCATCATTAATAAATGCTATCATTTCCTCTAAAGTCATTATCTTTGGCGGAACTAACCTTATTGCCTCATCTGAACCCGCCGCTCTTATATTAGTTAACTGTTTACCTTTTAACACATTCACATCAATATCATTTTCACGATTATGAAGTCCAACAATCATACCACAATATACCTTATCTTGAGGTTTGATAAACATAACACCACGATCTTGTAAATTAAATATTGCATAAGCCACTGCATCACCTTTATCAGTAGAAATAAGAACACCATTATTTCTAGTAGGAATATGACCTCTATGTGGAGCATAACTATGGAATAATCGGTTAATAATTCCAGTACCATGAGAATCTGTTAAAAATTCCCCTTGATAGCCTATAAGACCACGTGAAGGGACCAAAAATATCATTCTTACTCTGTCTTTTCCAGATGGACGTAAATCTTGCATATCACCCTTACGGAAACTTAACTTTTCCATAACAACACCACTATATGCTTCATCTACATCTATAACAACTTCTTCTATAGGCTCTAAAACTTGTCCTTTCTCATCCTGTTTTAATAAAACACGTGGCCTAGATACAGATACTTCAAAACCTTCTCTTCTCATTGTTTCTATTAATACTCCAAGTTGCAGTTCTCCTCTTCCACCAACTTCATACGCATCACCCTGCTCTGTTTCTTTAACCGTAATCGCCACATTTGTCTCAGCTTCAGCTATAAGTCGTGTTTTAATAACAGTTGATGTTAACTTCACTCCTTCTGTTCCAGCAAATGGTGAATCATTTACACCAATGGTAACTGCCATTGTCGGAGGATCAACAGGAGTTGATCTAATAGGAAAATTAATAGAGTTATCAAGAATACTATCAGATACAGAAGCCTTCTCAAGACCTGCCACAGCAATAATATCCCCAGCTTTTGCTTCTTTAATTGATATACGCTTTAACCCTGAAAATGCCAAAAGCTTTGTAAGCTTACCATATTCAACAACTTCACCAGATAAATTTAAGACTTTAACACTGTCATTAACTCGTGCTGTACCGGTATATATTTTTCCTGTTAACATTCTACCTAAAAATTTATCTGACTCTAATAAAGTCAACAACATACTAAATGGTGCATCAGCATCATAAGATACAGGTTTAACATGTTGAACAATTGCTTCAAACAATGGTACTAAACTTTCTCTATTATCAGATAAGTTTTTAACACACCATCCATTTCTCCCTGATGCATATAATATTGGAAAATCTAATTGTTCATTAGTAGCATCTAGATTAATAAATAACTCATACACTTCATCTAATACTTCATCTATTCTACTATCTGGTCTGTCAACCTTATTTATAATCACTATTGGTAATAACCCAGCTTTCAATGCTTTTGACAAAACAAACTTAGTCTGAGGCATAGGACCTTCTGAAGCATCAACAAGCAGTAAGACTCCATCTGCCATTGACAATACTCTTTCTACTTCTCCACCAAAATCTGCATGCCCTGGAGTATCAATTATATTAATTTTCTTACCTTGCCAAATAACAGACGTACATTTTGCTAAAATGGTAATACCACGTTCACGTTCTAAATCATTATTATCCATTACCCTTTCAGCTATATCTTGATTCTCTCTAAACGTACCACTCTGTTTTAACATACCATCTAATAGCGTTGTTTTCCCATGATCAACATGAGCAATAATTGCTAAATTACATATCGACTGATAATCACCTTGTGACAACATAATATCTCTTAAATTTTAAAATTCTACACACTAACTTATAGCATACATGTTACTAATCAACAAATACTGATTTAATAATTATTGGTATCTATTTATTCAAAACAAAAACATTTAAACTCTTTAATGAAATAAAAAAAACAGTAATTTATATCGAACTATTATAAAAAACAGCTACTTTATCTCTTGTATCACAGAAATCTGAAAATTCAAAAATTATTTAATAAACAATATTATTTAACCTAATTTAAACACTAAGCTAACCATTATTAAAAAATATTTTTTTAGCTCACGTATCTTTTTTGTTTATTAAAAATCAAAACCTGACCGCTACACACCATAAAACTAATAAACCTTTTCGGATATTCTCTTTCATACAAAATTTGTTCTACATCCACAACATCTCTAAATCCTAACTACTAATTAAAACTACTTTTCACTATAACCTCTTTCTATATTAGGATTATTTCCATAATATTTTGCATTAATTATCTCAAGAAGATTACTACTATTTGAGTATATCTTTAAGATCTTTATCGTTTAGATAAAGCACATTATTTGACTAAAAATCATGTATATGAGTAATTATTTCACTTATTTTTCTGTACTAATATAGTTATCGACTTCATCAAAAAATTTTTGTCAATTGAGAACCAATATGTTGGCTAATCAATATAAATACCATGACTATCAAGATTGGATTAAACATTGTTGTAAAATATAAAACCTTTAAATACTAATAAATCTTCCAACTTATTAGCTAAATATATCTACCTTGTGATTATTATACCTAATAATTACTAAATCCACTATACCCCTAGAAAATATGTAGTATTTTACCCTTTTAATAAAAATAAAACTACTTGTATTCAGCAGAGATAACTCTCTATCCTTATGAATTCTAGAACCACACACATAATCTATCATTAGACATAATAATTACTGTAAATAAGCTTTCTCTGCTAAAAACTTTTTTTTAATCAAAAAACAATATACTTCATCCATATAAAATATCATATCAAGAGTATATTTCTTGGTATAGGTACGATTTTCTAAAATCATCAATTATGAGTTCTTGCACTAATATTTTTATATAAAACAATCCTAAAAGCCTAAAATTTATAAAGTTCTACTGCCTCTATCATCAGCATAACCTATATAATATTTTATATTGAACTATTATTTTCTCTACGAATTGGACCTCTACAATATAATTTATTCTTACTCAGTATTTGTTCTCCATATTACCAACAGTATATCTACCACTACACCTGAAAAAGTTAATTATCACTACTTACTTACCAATTTCTCTAATTCCTGTTTTCTTGCACATAACAATAAATCTTCTTTTCACTAGAATAAAATCCGCATTTAACTATACAACATCCATTAAAAACTAAATTTTTACCATAAAGCCTCCATGTACCATATTAATACAAATTTCTATAATTACTGAAATCTATTCCAACCAACCCTTCCTATTTACAAAATATCTGAAACACTTTATTAGCAAAATTCACAAGACATTTTCATGAACATTCCACCCATATGAACTAAAAAGTACATATGCAATTTTAGATAACTACTAAATGTCCAAGAATACTGCTTACTAGATCTCATGACTCCTTCCTAAAGCATCAAATGTATTTATGGATTTAGTAATTATGCACCAACACTTTTATTATATTTTTCTAAATTCCATAAAATAGATACCAGTTTTAGCACTCAATTATGATCCTTACAATTCCTAAACGTTTATCACATGACACACCACTCGCAATTTATTCTCTTTTTTTACATACTCATCTGATATAAACCCTGCTTATAAAACCAAGCTACACGAAAACTTTTGAAATTAATACCATATAGCTTAATATGTTATATGGTATTAATTTTATATCATATTCATACTAAATAATACCTAACATAGATAATTCAGAAATAGAACAATCACTTCACTTAAGGTAAATATAACAAGTATTATTATAGCTATTCTCTAAATCATTTTAATAACCCCATATCTCTTTCAATCCCAGTAATAGAAAGATGCATTAATTGTGTCATTACTTCCTCTCCTACCTTATACCTCTTCTCTCTTTCTTCTCTTTGTTATGCTCTCCTGCTTTCTTCTGAGTGTAGCTGAGATGCTATTGCAGATTGTAAATCATGATCTGTATCCATCAGTACCGTCATAAGACCTAATTTAGCGTCTTCTTTTTCATCATCATCTCCCATATCTTTCTGGGATTCTTTCTTACTTTTTGGAAAATAACTCTGACAGCATGAAGAATCATCATGTTTTTTTTTATCTACTGAAAAATCTGCATCTAACTCTGCAGTATTTGCCAATTCATAATATGCATCAAAATCCTGGTCATTCGGTCCTCCGGGTATACTACTTAAAACAAAATACCCATAATGACTAAGATTAAAAAAAGTAGGTCCTTTCTGTTTAAAGAAATCTCTATCATCAACTAACGCACTACATACCTCACTCATAAATCCAGGAAGATTGAATGCGTTAACTTGAAAGTACAGATGGAATGGTACAGAACGAGTAAGTGGCCCCCATATTCCCTACCTACTAACTTACGTAATTCTGGACCCCGTCTTACCGCCTCAGATGGTATATAACCTTTTAATAAAAACAAAGTATCTCCTGTACCTGGAGCAGTTAACCACTTATTATCCTTGATTTTGAGCAACACGTACCCGCAGCCTACCATTAGGTCCAGAACTACCTATTACACAAGCTGACTTTAACTTTAAACCGCTGTTAAAAGATGACAACTTTTCGCACAAAAGACTGTTATACTGTTTTTTTCTTTCTAAACATTTACTACCTAGCATATAAATAACCTTAAACCATATAATTTACAATGCTTTCCCTATAACATACTGATATTATAGATTTTTTTTTTACGCCTAATAGTATATGAAAGCTATAATTACAACATTTATATAGTATAAAAATACCATCTACTAACCTAATACAAACATAATCTTCGAAAAATTTTATGTTACATTCATATAAGTGATGCATTTGAATTTATTATTACAGAATTAGGTAATAATTTTAAATGCAGTTAGTAAACTTCAGTAATGTTAACACCAGTTGACATTTTTTTATTCGTCACTTAAGTCTGAATACGGATTTATATTATGTCTTCATACTATTACTGATATCACATAAAATTGTTCAGATATCTAAGTATAGATTGTTATGACTTAAAAACAAAACTAATAAATACTGTTTTATTATGTTCCAGGTCCCTGCTGTATATTAGACTCAACATGCTCAACAGAAAGATTCATTAACTGTGTCATTACATCTATTCTTACCTGTTCAACATCACCACTTTCACTACTAATATCATCCCGCTCTGAACTTACTGTTTGCTGCCCTTTAGTAGCAGTATACTCCCTATAATCTTCACTTGATAAACATAGTACGTCAAGCCCAGCAACATTTTTTAAATCTTCTTTCTCACAAAAAACATTACAATAAGGTCCCCCACGTACTCTAGCTAATACACATATTCCATATTCGCCTAAACCTTTAAACTTTATCTTACCTAGTGATAGATTACATGACACATGTTCCAGAAACTCTTCAGTATACCATTGCGTTAAAAAGTATATGTCTATACTATAATGACTAGTCAATGCTTTAGGAATACCACCTACCAAATCACATAATTCTTTATCTTCACGTACCGTATCAGCTGGTAATCTGCACTTCAGTAAAAATAAATTTTCCTCACCATTTGTAGTTGGAAGAGGTAATTGTTTATCTCTATGACTTTTAGTAGTCTGTACCACCATCTGACCTGTAGAGTCAGTAGAACCTATGGGATAGACTGCTCTCAAATGAAGAATATCTTCCTCTAATAACTTTTGACATAACCTATTATTATACTCTATCCTACCTTTTAATTGATCGTCACCAAACATATTAATATAACCATCATTTTTATAACACTTATCTATATAGTAACTCTTATTATAAAAATTTTAAAATATAAAATTGTTTCCACCAGTATAAACTATCCAAATATTTTGAATATCAACTTTTATAAAATTCATCATTTTCCATCAATAAAATAAATACCTTATACAAACAAAATGTTACCCTCAGATAATTAACAACCCATTCATTAGCCATATAATCAATTCCATATGGAACACTGCTTACCCTGATATAGAAACATATTAAGAAACCCCACCCATAGCTACCAGACAATAATATAAAAATTTTCTTTTAGCTAAAAATAGTAAACATCAACAACTTTAATTGATAAGCAAGCACTACTTCATTCTTATAACAATACTATTTCCTTAATTAACTAGTTCAATATTGAATACCAGATTCAACATACAGGCGAAAAATACCTTATAAGGCTTCCACCATTTACCTGTTTATTGCAACGTACTTTCCTGAGCACTTCTTTACCTAGAACTTAAACTGTACATTATATACAACACAAGAATAACACCTTATAATTCTTCATTATTTAGCTGGTTATTATGTTCATAACTTTCTATACCATATCTTATATTCTAAGATACTAAAACATGCTATCACCTATTACAGGTCCTATATTTTTTTATCTATTCTATCTTTTGATATACAAAAAATACCCTTCTCCTTTGGCTTTAACAATAAAAAGTTTTCACATAACCCTATATAATCATCTAAATCTTGTGCTTAATAAAAATCACTGTTGTATATAGCCCACTATATACACTACCTGATCTTATTTACTGCCAATCACTAAGATTTATCATAAGATTAAAAAAACTTCCACAGAACATGTTTACAAATACATTATATATAACTACTACATTTCAGTATACAATAGCAATCATACATAACAACTTTTCAATAGTCCTAATAGTAATACAGATTGAATATAAAATAATGTAAGAATAACCAGCAATATATATACTCAACAACATGCATTAAACTTTATGATTAAAAATACTATCCTTATTAGATATATACTACTTCCTACTACTCGATCTCGATAAGTCTTCATCTTTACTTATCGCACTTTCCAAACAAACAGAAAGATTTTGTAAACCTGCCACTACTATTGCTGCTTGTTGCCTACCAGTTTTTTCTTTAGACCTCGACACTTCACCCTCTGCACCTAATGGTGGATTATCACTACAAGACATCGATCTCACTACCCACCATTTTTTTTCACCAAAGACTTTGCGTTCATCTCTCACAAAAAAATCTGCTTTTAAGTTTACAATATCCTTTAATACATGTAACTCACAAAATTCCTTATCTTCCTGTGTTCCACGCACTCTAACATACAACAACTGTGCTCTCTGAAGAAAATTTGGAATAGTCTTAAATTCAGGCCCTAGTGACTTGGAATGTACTTCTTTGAAAAAAAATTGAGAATGTTCTGGGTTAATAAAACAGTACAATGTTATTTTGATATCATCAGTCATTCTAGAGGAACATATAAGATCTTTTAAGGTTGAATTTTTCTGTAACATCTCACGTGATAATTTACACTTCACCATCCAAAGACTTTTTCCAGCTACTAAAGGTAATATATTAGGAATCTCAGATTCACTAACTGGAAATATACCCATCATTTGTTCTTGAGAGAGAGTATTATCACGTTGACCCAGACCCCGGCTTGAAAAAACATCTACATCCAGATGAGTTTTACTTACCTTAACCTGGAAATCACCATTAGGCCTAGTAGCACCTATTAAATGACATTTTCTCATTAACAGATATGGTAACCTTCTTATTTCTCGACATATTTTAAGATTCTGCTCTCGCAAATGTTGTAAATTAGATTCTACAAATCTTACGTTTTTATCACCTAACATAACCTTATTGTTAATTTATAATGACTCAACACCTTAATATCATATAATATATTTACTAAAATTATATAAATCTTATCTGTCTAAATCTAAAATGAGCGTTTTAATATAACAGATAGTAATGCACCAACAAATTTTTAAATCATATTTTTTAATAATGCTTGCTCAACTTATCTATTAACTCATTTCCTATATCAATACCCGATTTTTCTGCATCACATTCTTTAAAGTAGCAATTTGAAAATACCATATTTTTTTCACTCGAAAGCATACAAGACATATAAACTGTATCATTATCAACATACTGAGCAAGTGCTGCTAATGGCGTATCACAAGAACCATTGATTGTTCTCAAAAAACTTCTCTCAGCCATTATACAAACGTAAGATTTATGACAATTCAAAACTTTAATTTTCTCTATTATATTATAGTCATTAGCTCTACACTGAACACCTATTGCCCCTTGCCCTACTGCACTTAACATTATTTTAGGATCTAATACCTCTTTGATTACATCACATCTATTTATTCTGATTAATCCAGCTTCAGCTAATACTACACCATCACACTCACCAATATTAGACTTCAATATTCTAGTATCTATATTACCTCTAATAGGAACTATTTGAAGATCTGGACGTAAATAATTTAGTTGTACTTTTCTTCTTACAGAAGATGTATCTACAGTTGCACTAAGAGGAAGTGACTTTATATCTTGATACTTAGAAGAAATAAAAACATCACACGGACTACTATGTTTCAGTATACAATGGCAATCATACACAACAACTTTTCAATAATCCTAATAGTAATACAGATTGAATATAAAATAATATAAGAATAACCAGCAATATATACTCAACAACATGCATTAAACTTTATGATTAAAAATACTATCCTTATTAGATATATACTACTTCCTACTACTCGATCTCGATAAGTCTTCATCTTTACTGATCGCCCTTTCCAAACAAATAGAAAGATTTTGTAACATTGTCGATACTACTTCTGCTTGTTGCCTACCAGTTTTTTCTTTAGACCTCGACACTTCACCATCTGCACCTAATGGTAGATCATTACCACTAGAGATCAACACTCCACCCTCTGCACCTAATGGTGGATTATCACCACCAGATATCGATCTCGTTACCCACCATCTTTTTTTACCAAGGACTTTGCGTTCATCCCTCACAAAAAAATCTGCTTTTAAGCCTACAATATCTTTTAATGCACATAACTCAGAAATTTTCTTATCTTCCTGTGTTCCACGCACTCTAACATACAACAATTGTACTTTGTGAAGAAAATTTGGAATACACTTATATTTATACCCTAGTGATTCTTTATGTACTTTTTGGAAAAAATATTCACAATCTTCTGGCTTAACTAAACAGTACAATCTTATTCTGGCATCAAAAGTCACTGTTATTCTGTCACCAAAAATCATTCTAGAGGAACATACAAGATCCCTTAAGGTTGGATTTCTCTGTAATACCTCATGTGGTAATTTACACTTCACTATCCAAAGACTGTTTCCATCTAATAAAGGTGATATCCCAGGAATGTCACCTTCACTAACTGGAAATATACCCATCATTTGTTCTTGAGAGAGAGGCTCACCACATTGATTCACATCCTCCCTTGAAAAAACCTCTAAATCCAGATGAGTTTTACTTACCTTAACCTGGAGCCTACCATCAGACTTAGTAGCACCTATTAAATAACATGATTGCATTAACAGCTCTGGTAAGCTTTTTACTTCTTTACATAATTTACTATTCTGCTCTCGCAAATGTTGTAAATTAGATTCTACAAATCTTATGTTTTTATCACCTAACATAACCTTATTGTTGTAAATTAGATTCTACAAATCTTACGTTTTTATCACCTAACATAACCTTATTGTTAATTTATAATGACTCAACACCTTAATATCATATAATATATTTACTAAAATTATATGATTCTTAATTTGTTTAAATCTAAAATGAGCGTTTTAATATAATAGATAGTAATGCACCAAGAAATTTTTAAACCATATTTTTTAATAATGCTTGCTCAACTTATCTATTAACTCATTTCCTATATCAATACCCGATTTTTCTGCATCACATTCTTTAAAGTAGCAATTTGAAAATACCATATTTTTTTCACTCGAAAGCATACAAGACATATAAACTGTATCATTATCAACATACTGAGCAAGTGCTGCTAATGGCGTATCACAAGAACCATTGATTGTTCTCAAAAAACTTCTCTCAGCCATTATACAAACGTAAGATTTATGACAATTCAAAACTTTAATTTTCTCTATTATATTATAGTCATTAGCTCTACACTGAACACCTATTGCCCCTTGCCCTACTGCACTTAACATTATTTTAGGATCTAATACCTCTTTGATTACATCACATCTATTTATTCTGATTAATCCAGCTTCAGCTAATACTACACCATCACACTCACCAATATTAGACTTCAATATTCTAGTATCTATATTACCTCTAATAGGAACTATTTGAAGATCTGGACGTAAATAATTTAATTGTACTTTTCTTCTTACAGAAGATGTACCTACAGTTGCATTAAGAGGAAGTGACTTTATATCTTGATACTTAGAAGAAATAAAAACATCACACGGACTACTACGTTTTAGTATACAAGAAATGATCAATCCTTCACAATAAAAAGCTGGTATATCTTTTACTGAATGTACAGCTAAGTCCACTTCTCCTGCTAGTAATGCTTCTTCTATTTCTTTTATAAATAATCCCTTTCCACCTATAGTATTCAGGCGAACTTTATCATTAATGTCTCCGGAAGTCTTAATTTTAACAATTTGGATATTAATTTCAGGAAAATATTTGTTCAACAAATTTTTAACTTCCAATGTTTGTGCTATAGCTAAAATACTACCTCTTGTTCCAATCCTTATATTCATAATGAATTAGCAAAATATTATAATAACTTAATAATAACAAAACTATACACTACATGCTACAGCATTTACATATTTATACGAATAAAGGAAACATAAAAATTAATATTATAAATTTCAATATTACAACAAATACGTTATTAAATTTTACATTATTTGTAATCTCATGCCTAAAAAAGCTCAGCATTACCTGATTTTAAATCTGAAAAAACAATTTAAGATTTTAAATACAACAACTTTAAAACTCTTTGTAAAATATTAATAATACATCCACATTAGATAAGAACCTCAGCATAATAACGGAAAAATCATAAATTACAAACTTAACTTCATAACATAAGAGCGTAATTGCTACTTTAAAACATAAAATAAATAGATAAGCTTATGAAATATGAGATTACTATATAATAAAATCAGGTCTCATACTTGAAGCTAGAACAAAAAGAATCCACAGTATTAACCGCTAGTTAAAATTTTTATTACCAATAAAAAATGCACTTATTGCTCAAATATCAAACAACATTATAGATATACAGATTTCATATTCATAAAACTAGAATAGAGAGAATCCACATTATAGAATATAACCACCAGTTAAACTCTCCATTACCACTATGAAAAATGTGTCTACCACTCAAACACAGAACAAAAAAATAAGTTTCTGAATATGAATTTGCTATATAATTAAACATAACATATGCATACACGATTATAAATCACAACAAATCTTGGCTAACTTAAAAGCTACAACTCAATATAGAAATGATGCATCCTATTTCCTAATTAATTTTAATATAAAATCTTGTAATATGACAATTTTAGATTAAACGGATACTGATTCACAATAGTACTTTACAAAAAAAATATTTTTCGTTTTCAACACATAACTTCTTCTATCAAAATCCTTAAAAACAATAATTAAACAGTATATTAGGAAACCAAACCTACATTTGTACTGTGATAATTTCGTTTACAGACAGATATCAACTCAAGTATCATTTTACAGAAATATATGCTACTTATTCCAAAGTATACTTGTCTTATAAAAATTCCTAAGTACTAATAATATATGTATCAAACTACATAACACCCATAGGTACTGAGACTATTTAATACCATTCTCTAATAAAACATCTCCAGCCAAAAACAATGATCCACAAATTAAAATTGTAGATTTTTTATTATGATTTCCTACCTGCAATATTTTAGAAATCGCATCTACTAAAGTCTCAGATGCGACCGCTTTTATACCTAATGATAATGCAGTTTGTAACAGTTCTTCCGCAGTTTGCGCTCTCGGTTCAGACTTCACACAAATACTAGATAAAAATTTTATATGAGGCTTTAAATAACTTAAGAACACAACACTATCTTTTTCTCTAGTCATTCCAATAATAATATATAAATCCCCTAACTCATTATTCTGTATCCAATGCGACAGCATTTCGGCACCAGCAGGATTATGAGCCCCATCCAAAAATAATTGCCACAGTTGAGGTATCATTGTAGATAAAAAACCAGTATTGATTCTTTCCAACCTAGCTGGCCAATAAGCCTGTATTATACCTTGAACAATATTTTCATAATCTATATTATACCCAAATTTACCAGAAAGTATGCTACAAGCAGCAATTGCATTGCCTGCATTTATTATCTGATGTTCTCCTTGTAATGAAGGTAGAGGAAAAAACAATTCATTAACATTAGTTTTAAAAAGCATATTATCTCCTCTCTTTTTACAAAACCAATCAATTCCCCCTCGATATAATGGAACGCTGTTTTTAATTGCATAATACTCAAAAACTTTCATTATAGAACCTTGGTCTTGAGGAGCAATCACACAAGTAACATTCTCCTTCATTATCCCAGCTTTCTCAGCAGCTATTAATTCAACAGTATCACCTAATACTTCTGTGTGTTCTAATGATATTGCAGTAATTATATTTAATATCGGATGTACTACATTTGTTGCATCAAGACGCCCACCCATACCAGTTTCTAGTAACACAATATCTGCTTTAACTTCCGAAAATGCAAGCAATATTGCTGCAGTTGTACCTTCAAAAAAAGTAAGAGGTATACCTACACTTGCTCCTCTACAAATTTCTAGAACCTCATATAAATATTTATCAGATATCTTTTTCCCAGCAACTATAGCCCTTTCATTAAATTCTATTAGATGTGGTGAAGTATAAACATGTGTTTTTAAACCCGCAGCATTTAAAATATAACGCATAAATGCTATAGTTGATCCTTTACCATTAGTTCCAGCAACATGTACTACTGGAGGTAATTTTTTTTCAGGATTACCTAAATTATTCAAAACCTGCTTAATTCTATCAAGAACCATATCAGATGGTCGAAAACCTAAAGGCTTTGGCCAGTGTGGCATATATACCATATCTTATCTCCCTATTTTAAAGAGCAACTTAGATCACAATTTCATAAATAACAATAAATAAACCTATATCTCATATGATTAAGGTCCTTACTTAATATAAATACATCTATACTTTTTTATTTGAATACTATTAATTAACTTTCAGGAAAATTGGATTTTTAAATACATTACAAATTCATAATAAAGTTATTTTACCTAACTATCTCCCCCACCATAGCTGCTTTTATCAAACTATATATCACAAATAAATTTTCATAAAAGGAAAACATAAGCTTTTTATCAAAATAATACCTGCTATTAAAATAAATATCACATATATTCAATAAATTAATCTTAACTGGTCAACCATATTCTTAAATAATCAAAAATTTAATTGTTTTATCCCCAATAATATGGTAACTTACAGCCACTCTTATCTATTTACTCAAACATGAAAGACATTTTAAAATTATCTATTGCAGAAATGCATGACAAATTAAAAAAAAGAGAATTTTCTGCTGTAGAACTCACTAAATTTCATATTGAAGCTGTTAATAATGAGAAGTTAAACGCTTTTGTAACTAAAACACCAGAAATTGCCTTAAGTGCAGCTGAAAAAGCAGATTACATCTTGACACACCAAAAAGAAAAGTTAACCCCTTTAACTGGAATTCCAGTAGGTATTAAAGATTTATTTTGCACAAAAAATATCAGGACAACAGCATGCTCTAATATACTAAAAAATTTTACTCCTCAATATGATTCAACTGTTACTAAGCAATTACTTAATAATGGAGCTGTCATGTTAGGGAAGTTGAACATGGATGAATTTGCAATGGGATCATCAAACTCTAATAGTTGCTTTGGACATGTAAAAAATCCATGGATAAGAGCAGATGGAGTAGAAGTTGTCCCTGGAGGATCATCAGGTGGTTCTAGTGCTGCTGTGGCAGGGTTTTTATGCGCAGGGGCTTTAGGTAGTGATACAGGTGGTTCAGTGCGTCAACCTGCAGCATTTTGTGGCATAGTAGGGCTGAAACCAACATATGGAAGATGTTCAAGATTTGGTATGATAGCATTTGCTAGCTCTCTTGATCAAGCAGGCGTGTTAACACGCACAGTAGAAGATTCAGCTCTAATGTTACAGTCAATTTGTGGATATGATACTCAAGATTCAACCTCCGCTAATATACCTGTCCCTAAATTTTCTGAAAGCATCACATATAAAATCAAAGGTAAACGCATTGGCATACCAAAAGAATATGAGTTATCAGGGAAATATCAAGAATACACTGAAATCTCAGAAATGTGGTCTAAGGGAATACAATATCTAAAGGATGAGGGAGCTGAAATTATAGAAATTAGTTTACCACATACAAGCTACGCGCTTCCTGTATATTACATTATTTGTTCTGCAGAAGCATCCTCTAATCTTGCAAGATATGATGGAATAAGATATGGAACACGAATACCATCCGATGATATTAACGAGATGTATGACTTAACACGTGGATACAATTTTGGAACAGAAGTAAAACGAAGAATATTAATTGGAGCATACGTATTATCATCCGGATATTATGATGCATACTATAATAAGGCACAGCGTATCAGACATTTAGTAACAAATGACTTTATCGAATCATTCAAAAAAATTGACTATATATTAACCCCTACTACTCCTAAAGAAGCCTTTGCAATAAATGAACAATTCGATACATTAACCATGTACTTAAATGATGTATTTACTGTTCCAGCAAGTTTAGCAGGACTACCTGCTATTTCAGTTCCTATAGGGTTATCAAAAAACAATTTACCTCTTTCTTTACAAATAATAGGTAACTACTATGATGAAGGAGGAATTTTAAATGTAGCTAGCATTATAGAAAAACATACAGGCAAAATTTTAAAATAGAGGGTAATCATGGCTGGTCACTCACAATTTGCAAACATAAAACACAGAAAAGGAGCTCAAGATGCAAAAAGAGCTCAAAGATTTACAAAACTAACAAGGGAAATTATTGTCGCTGCAAAACAAGGATTACCAGATCCAGAGTTTAATTCTAGGTTAAGATCTGCAATCATTGCAGCAAAAAAAGAGAATCTTCCTAAAGATAAAATTGATGCTGCAATCAAAAGTGCAACTGGAAATACTCAAAATGATAATTATGAGGAAGTAGTATATGAGGGTTACGGTCCAGGAAATATAGCTTTGATGATTCAAACTTTAACTAATAATCGCAATAGAACAGCAGCTGAATTAAGACATGCTTTATCAAAGTATAATGGTAAATTGGGAGAATCTGGAAGCGTAAGTTTCCTTTTTAATCACGTAGGAGTAATAGCTTATAAAGCTTCATCCATTGATAGCTTTGACTCATTATTTGACACTGCTATAGAATTACAAGCTTTAGATGTTGAAGAAATTATACAAGATGACACTCAAGATAAAATGTATTACGTCATTTGTAATGTTCAAGATTTTGGTAATGTAAGAGATCACCTATTCCATAAATTTGCTGATGCTGAGTTTTCTAGATTATTTTGGAAATCAAGTGATATTTTAAAAATAGAAGATGAAGAAATACAAAGGAAAATTTTAAGTCTAATGGATTTATTAGAAAATAACGATGATGTACAATACATAGATAGTAACTTTACCTTCTAAAACCATATTACTAAGACTTGAGAGTTAGGTATTCCAACATTATCAGTGTTTTTATCTTTATTTTTTACTACTACTGAATGTAATATTATACATACCTAAATTAATAGTAAGTAGTACATAAAATGACAAATTTATTGTTAAACAAAATTTCATATTTCTTTAAAATAATCAGATAAAGTTAATCTTTCTTTAATAATTTATATCTTGCCTTCGTAACACAGGTTTTGTATCCTATAATTAGCTATTCGATTATGGTATTTATGTTAAAGTTGTTATTATGCTTATTTTTATTGTATATTCTAATAAATCGAGTAAAATCTAACAGTTAGTTTTTCTTATTACTATTATGATCACAAAATCCTATGCTGATGAAGAATTAGTAAGTTTAGGCAAGGCTTTGCAGTTGATTCGGGGTTACCTTTGACATTGATAATTTAACAAATTCATTAGCTGATCTTAGTGTTCAGTGTTCTAGTACGTCCTTGTGGAATGACAATTCTTTAGCACAACGTATTCTATCTGAACGTGCTAGAATATCCAAAACTCTTAACTCATTTACAGAGTTAGAAGAGGAGTATAATTATTATCATGAACTGCTAACTATTGTAAAAAATGACTCAGATGAACTACTTAATGAGTTAGAGGTAGGTCTAACAAAATTAAAAGAAAAGATCCAAAAAAAAGAAATCGAATGCCTATTTTCTAATGAAGCAGATCATAATGATTGCTTTATAGAGATTCAATCTGGAGCTGGAGGAACAGAAAGCAATGATTGGTCTAGCATGCTTCTTCGAATGTATGTAAGATGGGCAGAAATATATCATAATTTTAAAACAGAAATTGTTTACAAGCTAGATGGCGAAGAAGCAGGATTAAAGTCTGCTATTATAAAGGTAACAGGAGATAATGCATACGGCTGGACAAAAACTGAAAGTGGTATTCATAGGCTAGTACGCATTTCTCCCTTTAACTCAAATGCTAAGCGTCATACTACCTTCTCAAGCATATTAGTTTCCCCAACAACTAATGAAGATACTAACATTGAGATCCTTGATAAAGATTTACGAATAGATACATACAGAGCATCTGGTGCAGGAGGACAACATGTTAATAAAACAGAAAGTGCCGTACGGATTACACATATGCCCTCTGGGATTGTAGTACAATGCCAAAATAATAGATCTCAACATCAAAATTTAGCTGAAGCACATAATTTATTAAAAAGCAGGCTATATCAAGTAAAATTACAGGAAAAAGAAAAAAAAATGGCAGAAGAACATAATAAAAGGTGCAACATAGGATGGGGTAACCAAATCAGATCTTACATTATGCATCCATATCAAATGGTAAAGGATGTACGTACAGGACACGAAACTGGCAATGTAAATTCTGTATTAGATGGAAATTTAGATTCATTTATTATATCAGCACTAACAACAAAAACATAGTTCCTTATAAACTCAAGAACAAAAAAACACGTTCGCAAATTCCTTATAAAAGCATCATACCTTATACAAATATTATTATATGTACATGATAAATATCTTAAAAATTTACTCAAATATTATAATGTTGTCTAATTTTTACTTCATGAACTGCTTTAAATCCAAAAAAAACGGAAATTTTTTCTATAATAACTGGAATGGCATATTGTATATTAATTGCAACACCACCACTATTTACCATAATATATAGAACTCCTGTATTCATACCATCTAAAAATGATAACTTTCTTGGCTTAGCAACTTGCGATATTTCTTTTCCAACAATACTATTCCAATTTAAAAAAAGAAGTACTTCAACTCTGCTAATATGATTCTTATTACACTTATTCAATATCAACTTCTCAATAGCAGCACCTATACTCTTAGGACCAGATCTAAACAACATATTATTAAACCTTCCTTGTAATTTTTACAATGTTCTACCTTATTAAATTTACATCTTTACATACCAACAGCATGACTGACACCTACATGCTCAATATTAGAACTACCAACTACTTGCTCACTTTCTTTTCCAGTCATTATAACTGGATTATATATAGATCTAAAAATTAAAGAATAAGGTACACATTTTAATGTTGTTACACTAGAATAACACTTTCTCATTATATACCTCCTTGCACCATATATCAACCCATCAAGACTACAAGCAGTATTTGATGGAGTCAATATTACTTTTAATGCACCAAAGATTTTCCATTTAATAAACTCACAGCTACTTAAATCAATTTTTCTGTGTAAACCATCAGCGATTAACCTATTCGCTTCAGCCACTAAATCATCACATCCAACTGAAGATAATATTTCTTTAAAAAAATCATTTGTTTTAGTAAAACCTCTACCATTATGACAAGAAGCAATAGCAAGCATAGAAGCTAATACAGAATCACCACCGCGTATAGAAGAAATTAGCATCTCCTTAAACGTTACACCATATTTTGTATAGTAATTATTATGCAAACAACCATAACTTCCTATTTTTTCATGTCTCTGACAAAATTTATATCTTATTCTCTCAAATAATTCAGGGTAAAACTCTTCGTAAGAAGTTACTTTACTCTCCGCCATATAACTCTTTAGCAATGCAACGCTATTAACTAATTCCTCATTTATAGGACTATTGCCTAACACCTTCGAAGTACTAAAAGCCGTTAAAAGAGCCATAGCCAATTTATAACCATTACTTTGACCAGTACGTGAATCTTTTTCTCCTGTAGGAATATCATATGGAAACCGAATAAGTAGATCTTTTAATATCAATTCATATATACTATACCCATAATCATAACTCTCAGGATCTTCAACCCTATATCTCAACATATCTAACGTATCTTTTAGAGTAGAACATATAACATTATAACTACAAGCCAATGATAGCACACCATCCTTCATTTCTGGATATTTAATACGAAAGCCATCCTTATGGACAATATCCCCGATACTGGACATTTTTTTATTGACTAGTACAGCAATACCTCGACTATTCATGTGAGAAATATATACATTATCCTCCAACAACATACATTTACGATTAGAATCTACTACCACATCAACTGTTCTTTTACCCCATAATCCACATTTTTTTTGAGTTATATTTAATACAATGTTTTTGTCTTCATTGATATTTATTCCAGATTCAACTCTATCATATTTTATCTCAACAATATCACTTTCTAAATCAAGTTTATTTAATTGATCATCAGACAATGGTATAAACAACATCACTTGCTCATTCTTTTTAACAAATGGTAACACATCGTGAATTGTTGTAGGGTATTGACAATGTAAGATAGCACATGTAATACCAAATAATATAATTCCACTTAGTGCTGCACCAGCTACACCAATAATTATATTGAAAGACGGTATGACATAGATTTTACTCAGAAAAATTGTTAAAACTATAGCAGCAATAAGTATGATACATGCTACAAATAAATACAAAAGCTGAGATTTTTTCATAATCTTTTAACACCAGTTCTCTATAATATATATAATAAGTATATCACATTAAAATTGCAAAGTATATTAAAAAATAAGAAGTTCATATTAACAAATTTATATATTAAGATATTATTTTAAATTTTTTAGATGTAATATAAAACTTGATTAACAATAAAAAGAAATTATCAATTAATCATTACATACTTACTATCCACCATAAATTAATAATAATATTATCCTGATTTTTAATATAAAAGTATATTTCATATACACTCTCATAACTACCATATAAATTATATTAACTTTATTACCATCAAAACATTACAGGATATTACCCACATTAAACAATCTACTATGAACTAACTACATTAGCTTATCTGACTTTCTACTCTACTCTATCTCTAAAACTATTAACATTGTCAGTTATTTAAAGCTATATCCTAATGCACTACCAGTATTATTAATTATCAAATGGTAAATGATATACGTAGTACACAAAATTGACATGTAAATTCTGTGTTTAGATAGAAATTCAAATTCATTAGTAGAACATATAACACTATAACCACAAGTCAATGATAGCACACCATCCTTCATTTCTGGATATTTAATATAAAAGTCCTTCTTAGACCGTATTTGTATTAGATATTTTATCCTTCCTATGATGAATATAAAACCAACAAAAAACTTATAGTATATTACTATATCTCTTCGATTAAATAATAGAACCTGTACATAATTATAATTACTACTGCTTACAAATACTCAAAACATCACAGATGTTGCCAATTCATTAGAAGAAGTTATAATAGTTTTCTTAAGTCACTTAAAGATATATACACTTATAATATAAAAATCACAATTCTTAATATACTTAAGAATTATTAATATTATTTAACATATGATACCAATATTGTAATCTTGATTATAAAATATTTATCATCATTAATTATGGATTCACATCCATACACTGTTTCTTCTAACAATTTGTTAAAATTTTACAACCTAGAATTCTCCATAAATTTACTATTGCTTATCCATCAAGGTGTATTATTCTATTAAATGGAGCACCTATATATAAAGACTCTGTTCTATGATACTTGAACTATAAGGGATAGTATACCTCAAATTTATTAAATAATATCAAAAAAATCTTCTAAACTTAATCCTAGAACTATCTTACTTTAATCTTTCACCTAAATTTATAGTACTCATTAAAAAGAAACTAAAAGTAATTTTTGCCACAATTTGAAATTTAGGTCTACACCAACACAAGATAATTTCCTTTTGATAAAATATAATATTAATACAACTCTACAATATTTTTATTAGTTATACGTTTTAGTTTCATTCAACACAATCAATTGACTCTTTTATAAATATAATTACTCTTTACTTTAACGAATAAACACCTATTATATGATACAATAATACAAAAGCAAGTTTAATGATCACCTTTGATTTCCAGAAACCACTGCACTACTTGCTGCAACATTACCTAGATTTGTTAAAACAGCTAAATCAGGCAATAGATCGCTTGAGTGATGTAACCTTCTAGGAACTTTTTCCAACTCTATTGTATAGAGTGGAAAATATACATGATCATGTTTATAGTTAACTGTATTACTAATTACTTCCCAAAAAAGATTACAAGATTGCTGAAAACCAGAAATGCTTAAATCCTTCATTTTACGAAATGCAGTATCTATAAGAGACTGTTCTACCATCCCTGAACTATAAAGAGGCATATACATTAAATTTAGCAATACAATATCAAAAGAATGCACAGTTCCAGAATCATTTGACTTTAATCTTCCACATAAATCTCCATAAGACTTACCATAATAACCTAAACATGAATCTATCATTTGTTGCAATTCATCCTTATTCTTAAAGATACATACCTTATATGACATATCTTTTAACAATGATTGATAGATACTATCTATTCCCGGTATATCCAAACGAGCTATTACCTTAATACAATTAATCATATCTCTAGAATAAGAGTTCAATAAACAAGGTGTACAACAGACAATCCTAGCATAACATACTATATATTTAACATTACTTGCTATCCGAGAGCCAACATTAGACCATATCCTAATTATATCATGCTGGCTGATAGGAAAATCAGGATTGATTTTAGCACGCAAGAAAAACAACCATGAATCAAACTTAATTTTTGATTGCATATATACAACATAATACCCCGATTTCTGATATTCATTAGTCACTTGTGCTTCACATTCTTCAAAATCCTTAAGACTTTTACTAACCCTCTCAGCTAGGATAATATAATCACGAAGACTAGAATAAATATTAAACATCAATCCTTCTTGATCCGCTTCCATATTTAATTCTTTAGAAATAAATATCATGTTATTAGTATAAATAGATTTCCATACAAATTCATAATTTGTAGGATGCATTCTTAAAACATCGGGATAGGTTCTGCTAAATTTTTCTAAAGCACTCTTTCTAATACTTCTTACTTTGTTAGAATTGTATTGCTCAATGAAACAAGAGACGGTCCCATTATCTTGAACAGTAGTTTGCTCAAAAACTTCAGATATAATTTCCTGAACATTTGTTATATCACGATAATTCATTGCTGAGTTAATATCAACACCATTATACCCAGATTCTCTGATATCATTAATATAACCCTTAATATAATCCTTAATATAAACATTATTTCCAGTACTATACTCATCATAGTACCTCATCATATCAGAAGCTAAATTCATTTCTCTCGTAACTCTTCTCTTATGTAAATCATTCCCACATACATAATTATATTTAAAACGATCCATTACGTATTTACGAGACACATCTGATAAAAACTTATATAAGTCATACTGATTATCAAAATTATATGCTTTTTCTCCTAACAATTTTATTATTTTATTAGCTGAATTTAACCTTTGTTGATATGGTATATTCTTTATAGATAAATTAGCTAACGCCATAATCTTATCACATATATCTCTAGGATAAGCTCCATATAAAGTTTCATTTCTAGCAATTAATTGTGCTGCCAATATAACAAACGTAAAAGTGTCTTGTTCTAATAAACCTTTAATTTGATCAGCATCAACAACATCATTAATATCGTTAATATCAGCATCAACACCATCATCAATATCATCAATATCATCAATATCATCAATATCATCAATATCGTCAATATCGTCAATATCGTCAATATCAGCATTAACACCATCAATACCATCAACATCACTCATCTCAACAACCTGAGATTTAACAAATACGTTAGAATATATTAATTTATCTAACATGAAATCAAAATGTCTCTTAAATTCCGGAAAAACAAAAACATAACCTATACCAAGATCAAAAACATTACTGCAATAATACATCGAAAAAAATTTGAACTCAGAAACATCATATGGTTGAGATATTAGCAATTTGAGATCTTGTGATATAGCTACCAAATTTCCATAAATACTAAAAACTGCACCTGGTAACTTATTTTCCGGTTTATATTGAGTAGCCATACGCCTATCCTGCATAAACATTAACCTCATCTTCAAGAAAATTATCAACAAGCTCATTATCACTAGATGCAAGATCTTCAACAGGCTCATTATCAATATATGTAGGATTTCTACTGCTAAGTAATTTCATACATATATATTGAAATGGGTATGCAATACCCGATAAAACTGTTGACACATACGATATTAATTGGGTAGAAGACAGCACCTTACGTATACGAACAAGTAAAGCACCTATGATACGTTGATTAGAATTTAGCATAAAAAAACACTTTCTATATTAATTATTAAGTATAAGATTTTAATAATAATTAATAATAAAGTAAATAAAGAAATTATTAATTTTTACATATATTATGAATATTCTAAACAGTAATATGTTATAACAGAAAATAGGTATTAATTTATAAATCAATTAATAATACTATTATTAAATAATTTACTTAAATTAGATATTATAGTAATAAATATAAATTTTATTATAAAAACATCCTACACGTAAAACTTAGAATCATAGTATTACTTCTTTAAACGATATAAATGGAATTACAATATGCTTAAAAAAAACTAAGATTTTATTAATTAAAATAATCAGTAATCTGATTGCTAGTGCTATACGACTAATCAATAGCAAACTGGATTACTATCAATAGATGGACAGCAAAACAACTAAAATCCATAAAAACTATACTATCTCACACTAGTAAGTAGCATATTTTCTTCAATCATTTTTTCTGCAGCTGCCATACTCAGATCAGCAGTATCCAAACATGAATTTACACTTTCACAATCCAAATCATTACAATCCATAAAACCAGTTTCATAAATAGCTTGATCTGAACCATTTTGGTTTGTTAATAGAGAGGTAGAACAATTATCATAATGAAATCTTTGATCCGCCATATCACAGCTACTACTATCTGATCGATCAATAGGAGATACAGGTAACCCATATACTTGGCTAGATTTTTCTCTAGCAAAAATCTTTTTCAATTTTGAAAATATACATGTCTCACTTTTATCAGGTGGCACAACATAATCAGGAATAGTATTATAGTATAAAATATTAACAACCCTATCATATCGCACACCCATATAATTAGCACAAAGTAATACAAATCCAATTATAAGTAAAAATGTAAATATGATGACATTCGTAATATCAGTCCAATTGTTATGCCTCACATTTACACAACTTAATATTAATCCTACAGCTGCAGCAATTGTTACTAACACACTACCCGCAGTCATTATTATTCTATTAACTTCCATAAAAAATATCTCATTTATTATCTAAAAATATCAAAAACAATAAAAATATTTTTAATAATATTTATTAATAAATAATGTATTCTATACAATTTATTTACTTCAATTATAAGCTTTTACTTAGAAAAAAACAAGGAGTGCATAACCCATAAAGAGAAAAACCTCTTTACTAGTACATTTATTTTATCACATAAAACAACAAAATTCATCACAATAATTTTCCACTATATTTAAAAGTTATCACTAGATATTTATTCTTATTTTACTTCTAATACTTTTACTTTCTCAACACCATTATCATTAAATCAACATTTTCTATCCAAAATTTTATAATAAAACTCAAGAACATCAGCTTCATTTTATATCCTATGAAATTGAGTTTTGGAAATTGTAAATACACTAGCTTATATTCACTTAGTAGGTCTTGCATTATAGTTAAAAATTAAAACTATCTACAAATAAACTATTTAATCAATATTGAGGCTGTCAATAGATTCTGATGAAAATGTTGTTAAATAATTGTTTAACTCAATATATTTTTTATTTATGCCTTTCCTATAATTTGCAGCTAATAATACAATTGCCATCATAAACAAAAACGTAAATATACCTATACTAGTTTGATTATGAGATATTGTATTTGTACAACATAGTATTAACCCTACTACTGCCAAAGTAATAGAAATGAAACTGCTATAGTTGATCATTAAATCATGCTTTTTTATCATAAAATTAATATAATACCCACAATATTTACTTATAAATTTCAATATAAATCACTTAACCAATATTACTGTATGAAATTAATATCAAATTCCCAAGTCAATTATACAAGACAAAAATTAACTTAATAACTATTTCTTTGCATAAAGATGCATTAGAAATTAAAACAGAACAGAAATTTTACATATAATCTTTTGAAAATTAAGTTAACATTAAATAATTAATAAATAATCAACTAATTAGTTAATTAATAATTTATAACCAAGAAAAGCTACAATAAATTCTTTACCTTAAGAAAAAAATAACACACATACAGCTAATCTATGATTTTTAATGCTTGAATAAATGCATTATGTGGAACATTAACATTCCCTATAGATCGTAATTTTTTCTTTCCTTTTTTCTGTTTTTCTAATAATTTCATCCTTCTGGTAACATCTCCACCATATAATTTTGCTGTAACATCTTTACGATATGGAGAGATAGTTTCACGAGCAACAATCCTTCCACCTATTGCTGCTTGTATTGCAATCTTATATTGTTGTCTTGGAATTAAATCTTTTAATCTAATACATATTTCACGTCCTCTTTGCTCTATTTTACTTTTATGAATAATGCATGCAAGAGCATCTACTGGCTCAGAGTTTATAAAAATACTTAACTTAGCAATCTCACTATCTAAATACCCATCCATCTCCCAGTCTAAACTAGCATAACCTTTGGACATAGATTTTATTCTATCATAAAAATCAAAAACAACTTCGGATAATGGTAGTCTATATTTTAATAATGCTGTATTACCTGAATACGACAGATCCAGTTTCTCACCCCTTTTATTATTACATAATGACATGATAACACCTAAATATTGATCTGGTACCATAATAGTAGCACAGATCCATGGTTCTTTAATATTAGCAATATACTGTTCACTAAAATCATGAGGATTATGTACTTCACGAACATCACCATTCTTAGTAGTAACTTGATAAATTACACCTGGAGCTGTAGCAGTTAGATCTAAATTAAATTCCCTTTCCAACCTTTCCTGAATTACTTCTAAGTGTAACATTCCTAAAAATCCACAACGAAACCCATATCCCAGTGCATTAGAAATCTCAACTTCAAAAGTAAAACTTGCATCATTAAGTTGTAACTTTTTTAAAGCTTCACGTAATCTTTCAAACTCCCCAGCCTCATTTGGAAAAATACTACAAAAAACTACAGGATGAATTGTCCGAAATCCAGGAAGTGGTTCACTACATCTTCTCTGTTCTTCAGTAATCGTATCACCCACTTTACAATCTGATAATTCTTTAATAGAAGCAGTAATAAATCCAATTTCACCTACTGAAAGTTGATCTACAATTTTTTTATGTGGAGTAAAAATACCTACATTATCAACTTGATACACAGCATTATTCGACATCATAACAATTTTCATGCCTTTTTTTATAACACCATCTTTAATACGTAACAGAATTACTATCCCAAGATATATATCATACCAAGTATCAACTAATATAGCCTTCAATGGATTTTCTAATTTTCCACATGGAGCTGGCAACTTGGAAACAATAGCTTCTAATACATCTTGTATGCCAATACCTGATTTTGCCGACACAAGTAGCGATTCACTTGCATCAATGCCAATCATATCTTCTATCTGCAATTTCACTTTATCTGGATCTGAGGATGCTAAATCTATTTTATTTAGTACTGGAATAATTTCATGATTACTATCTATAGCCTTATATACATTTGCTAAAGTTTGTGCTTCAACTCCCTGACTACTATCCACAACAAGTAATGATCCTTCACAAGCAGCTAAACTCCTACTTACCTCATATGAAAAATCCACATGTCCTGGTGTATCCATTAAATTTAAATAATATGTTTGTCCATCTTTAGCTTTATATACCAGTCTAACAGTTTGCGCCTTAATTGTAATACCACGCTCTCTCTCAATATCCATAGAATCAAGTACTTGATCCTTCATTTCTCGTTCATTCAAACCATTACACTTTTCTATTAACCGATCAGCCAACGTAGATTTACCATGATCAATATGAGCTATTATAGCAAAATTTCTTATATTACGCTTATCCATTTTATCCTCACATTCTATATAGCTTCTACACTTTACTTGCCTTTAAAGTAATAATTTCAAAAGTAGCAGGAATACTAATTTTATCTATTGAGAAGTATCGTTTATAATTCTCAAAAATTTTTGTAATAATAGTTCTAGTTAAAGGATACTTATTTCTAGCATATAATACATTACCTTCTCCCATATTTTTTAAATCTCTAAATAAAGTATATATATCATTATACTCCACCATAATAGTATTAACATCTACTACAATATCAGAATATCCAGTTTTTTGTAATAAAGAAACAATATCTTGAACATGAATAAAAGGCAACACTCTAGGTGCAACACCAAAACCCATCTCTGCCCTGATAATTGAATATTTTAATTCATAAAGAGTTTTACTACCAAACAACGCAGCAAGAAAAACACCCTTGGTTTTTATAATATTATATATACTCAATAATACACTAAATAAATTATTGACATTATGTAGTGATGCATTACTAATAACAATATCAAAAGTATTATTACAAAACGGTAATGCCTCCTCATCAGCTACTACTCTATAGCTACTCTGCATGTTGTATAACATACAATATGATAAATCACATTGTATTACTTGTTCTTCAGAAGATATCAGCTTTTTCTGTAATAGATTTTCAGTAAAAGAATCAGTCCTAACACCGATATTTAAAACTAATCCTGTAATAACTGAAAACAAACTAATCTTATCTAATAAAATATCACTAATTTCAGAAAATATAAAGTTACTACCTTTATTATAAAATAGCCTATCTCTATAAAGCTTTACAAGGCTACGGTCGAAAATAAGCATGGACTTTATTACGTAGCAAAACCTTAATTAAAAAAACCTAGGTTTTCTAGAAACGTCGTTACCATTTCTACCATTACTGAATGAGCGATTATTATTTCCAAATCCACTCGATGGTGAATCCTCCCTATAATAATTAGATCCATTACTATTACGACGTGATGACCTATTACTACCTCCACCACGCTTTTTATCATGACTACCATACCTGTTGCTGTTACTGTAGCTTTCCTTAAAACTGCTGCCAGTACTACTGCTACTACCTGAATCATCAGAAAAGCTACCCTTTCTTATATTATAAAGCTCACCATCTATAGGTTCTCCAGTTCCTTGATCTACCCTACGCATTGACAATTGAATATGTTCACGATCTATGCCAATTACCAATACTTTTACTTTATCATTTAAAGAAATTACACTACCCACTGCACTAATGTGTTCATTTTTTATTTCACTAATATGTACTAACCCTCTTTTACCACCTAAGAAACTTATAAAAGCTCCAAATTTCACAATTTCAACAACAGTACCTTCAAAAACCTTACCTATCTCGGGTTCAGTTACAATATCCATTATCATACTTTTAGCATATTCTACTGCCTCATTATTAACAGCATATATCATAACAGTGCCATCTTGTATTATTTCAATTTTTGCACCTGTTTTTTCACAGATATCACGTATATTTTTTCCACCACTTCCTATCACATTACGAATCTTATCTTTATTTATAAAGATAGATTCTATCCTAGGAGCATGATTTTTTATACAATTGCGAGACTCTTGTATTACCGCATTCATTTTACCTAAAATATATATTCTACCATCTTTAGCTTGAAGCAATGCCCTTTCAATTACCTCAATGCTAATACCTGAAATTTTCATATCCATTTGTAAAGCAGTAATACCTTCAGCAGTACCAGCTACTTTAAAATCCATATCACCAAGATAGTCTTCTTCACCCAATATATCTGAAAGTATTATAAATTCATCATTTTCCTTAATAAGCCCCATTGCAATACCAGCAACAGAAGATTTAATTGGCACACCTGTATCCATTAAAGCCAAAGATGCCCCACAAACTGTAGCCATTGAAGAAGAACCATCTGATTCTGTAATCTCAGAAACTACTCTAATAGTATATGGAAAATCTGACTTTTCAGGTAATACATAACGAATCGCTCTCCAAGCAAGCTTACCATGACCTATTTCTCTCCTACCAGGAGCACGTAAAGCTGCAGATTCCCCAACTGCATACGGAGGAAAATTATAATGTAATAAGAAATTCTCTCTCCTATCACCATCTAAATCATCAACTATCTGCTCATCTTGAGGCGTACCCAATGCAGTCACAACCAATGCTTGTGTATTTCCTCTAGTAAATAAAGCAGAACCATGTGCTTTAGGTAATACATCTACTTCAATTTCTATATCACGTATTTCATCAAATGAACGACCATCTATTCTATAAGAAGTATCAATGATTTTGGACCTCACTAATGATCTTTCAAAGGTTTTTAACGCACTAACTATATCTTGATCATTATACTCTATATTATCGGCACTATATTTTCCTGTTACCTCAAGTAAGACTTTATCTCTTAACTCTTCCAATTTCAATGCTCTTTCTTTTTTAATGGTATTAGAATATGCTAAACTAAAGTCTTCTTTATAAGAGGATTCAATATAACTTACAATTGAACTAATATCATGTGGTATAAATTCGACAGGCACTTTACCACTTTGATGACTAAATTCTTTAATTAAATTAATAACTTCTTGGCAATTTTGGTGCCCAAAAGCTATTGCCCCTAATATTTGAGACTCAGATAACTCAGATGCCTCAGATTCAACCATTAAAACAGAGTCTTCATTACCTGATAAAAATAAATCTAAGGAACTACACACCATTTCATCAGCAGATGCATTCAGTAAATATTTATCTTCTGATGGCAAATATCCAACTCTTGCACCAACTACTGACCCATTAAAAGGAACACCAGATATAGATAAAGCTGCAGTTGCTCCAATTAATGCAGTAACTTCAGGAGGCGTAACTGTATCGTATGAAAGTAAGTTACATACTATACTAACTTCATCATAGAAACCAGCAGGGAATAAAGGCCTGACACTCCTATCTATTAAACGAGAAACCAATGTCTCTCTATCAGATGGTTTACCTTCTCTCTTTAAAAAACCACCAGGAATTTTACCAACAGCATAACTCTTTGCAACAAATTGCACAGTTAATGGTAAAAAATCTACCGGCTCTTTAGCTTTACCTACTACTACTGTTGCTAAAACTGTAGTACCAGCATAACTAACCATAACAGCACCACTAGCTTGCCTTGCTATCTTACCACTCTCTAAAATTAAGGTCTTTCCTCCCCATTCTGTAGATCTTCTTATCAAATTAAACATATATCATTTCCTACTTTTTATAAATTAAATCAGTGAAAAATATCCCTGATACCTAATCGCTTTATTAATGCCAAATATTCATTATCTCCGTATTTTTTTCTAACATACTGTAATACATTACGTCTTCTACAAACTAATACCATTAAACCACGTCTACAATGGAAATCTTTTTTGTGGATTTTAAGATGCTCGGTCAAATTACGTATTCTCTCTGACAAAATTGCACATTGCACAAAAGAGGAACCAGTATCATCTTTCTTAAGGCAGTATTCACTTATTAATTCAGATTTTTTTTCACGTGTAATTGACATAACTAAAATACCAAATCTTTAAACATTAAAAATACGTACTGGCCTTACGACATTATTAACTATACTACAAATTGCCACTGGCACATTACCCGTACTAACATAACAGATATCACAATTACTAATGACACACAAGTTATTTAACTCAATATTTTGACCATTTTTCATCTTTTTTATCTGAATATCAGAGAAAACACCATCAAGATGTTCTACATCTTGCAAAACATAACACAAAGGCAATAAATAACTACATCTTCTACCATCACTATGTAACATCTTTAACATTTCTAAAGTAATGGCATTTTTTTTTCTAAAATAACCTACTCTAACTCTTTGTAATTTTATAACATATCCTAAACATCCTAATTGTATCCCTAAATCTCTTGCTATAGAACGGACATATACACCTTTCTTACACAACAAATAAAAATCTGCCCTGTTATTTTCTTTATCAACAGACAATAATTTTAACTCTAATACATAAACATGCTTAGAAATCAAACTTACATCTTGACCGCTTCTAGCCAACTTAAAAGCCCTAATTCCATTTACATGTACTGCTGAAAAATTAGGAGGAACTTGCTTTAACAATCCAATAAAATTTGGAATAGCTTTTTTTATATCTTCCAAATTAGGTATTATATTACTCTTCCCTATTATCTCTCCTTCTGCATCATCAGTTGTTCTTTGTTCACCCCACTGCACCGTAAACAAATAAGATTTCACAACATCAACAGCATAGGGCATAACTTTTGTAGCTTCACCAATAGCAATGGGCAAAACACCAGAGGCTAAAGGATCTAATGTACCTGCATGACCAACTTTTTTGACATTCAAAATCTTCTTAACTAGATTAACTACAGAGGTAGAACTTATACCACATGGTTTATTTAAATTTATCCAGCCATACATATCAATAACTATAAAAAACTCATATCACTTAAATCAACTTAATAACTTTCCAACGCAATACAATGTAGATACTAAAAATAAAAATATCTAAAATCACTTAATGAATAAACAATATTTTAGAAAATCAATATATTAAACTTCACTCTTACTAAAAACATCAATTATTATGTATTATATTAATAATTACTTAGTATAATAACTAAATCAAATGTAATCTAGATCCGTATAAATAACCAATAATTACAGCTGTTTAAAGTAAAATATTAAATTTTAATATAATGTTGATATTAAAAAATATCATTTATTGCAAAGGTATTTTAATAAAGAAATTTTTAAAATTCTATATTAATAACAAAAAAATTTTCTTATTGAGAATTTAACTTCATCAAAAAGCACTTAATTATGCATACATATTTATTTATATTAATTATACCCAACAAAGCAATATCAGTAAGTTATATAAAGATATTAATTTTTTACATTAATTATATAAAACAGCAGTAATATACATATATATATATATGATCTGTATATCAATAAATTTAACTGATTATATCAATCATAATTTATGATTATTATTAAAAATTTATTTACAGAACTTGAATTAAATTATATAGCTATACTAGTAGCACCCTTAGCTCAGCTGGATAGAGTTTTTGACTACGGATCAAAAGGTCGGGCGTTCGAATCGCTCAGGGTGCACTAATTTCTTTACAGTTCTCTACTGCAAACTGTGAAAAAGTATATTTAAATTTTATACAAATTATCTGCTAATAAGTTCCTCTAAAGTCTACACCAAGATAAAATCTTATTCATTTATATTTTATTATTACAAGTTTATATCACCGTAATTCTAATCTATAAAATTCCAAAACTCATACTACCTTTCATTTTAACTATATGCTATTATTAAGTAATTCACTAGATACAAAAATTATGACTATCATGGCAATTAATACATCAGGTCCTATATGCTCTGTTGCTATAATTAGTAACAATCAAACTATGCACTATGAAGAAAGTACATCTGATAATCAACACTCAGAATCTCTATTCAAATTAATTCATAAACTATTTGATAAATCCAATAATTCATACAGCACTATAACAAACCTTGGAGTAGTAGTAGGACCAGGAAGTTTTACAGGCATTAGAGCTGGAATAGCTGCAGCTCAAGGTATACACCTTGCATCAAAAATTACCTTACATGGTATAAGCACTCTAGAAATGCAAGCATATCTGATATCAAACTCAACAAAAACTAATGATGATGAGATACTTTCAATAATTGAAGTATCCCACAATAAATTTTATTCTCAAACTTTTAATCATAAAGTCATTGCAACAAGTAAAATAAAACCGCTAGATAAAAACTTCAGCTATAATGATTATATACATTACACACAATCCATAACATCAAGCAATTTTAATGCAAGAATAGCTGCTTTATTATTGTCTTACAAATTACAAAATAATTTACCTACATTAAATACTGCACCTATATACTTCAATACAATAAACTAATTACTAAACTACTGCTATATCAATAAAGCACTGTTTTATATAGTAACTAAATTATCTTAATTTATAAATATCATGACTAAAATAAATTATAATTACTATTAATATAGAATCCAAAAAATTACTGATGTTTTACATAAATGTTTTTCAATAACAGTATCCCACACACACGATTATAATGAAAATATTTGCATGAGATTTTTTGTCTGATATATTAAAAACATCTTATACTTATATGTGTACACACAATGAAATCCAAAGCCTTTTTCGTAAAGCCATTGCTTATAATTTTAGTATGCTCTTTAGTATTTATAGCATTTGGAGCATCTTTCTTTCCTGGTAGTTTTACTAACGAAAAATACATTGCAAAAATTGGACACGAAAAATTATCATTACAAGACTACACAAATGCGTATCACGATGAATTAAGATATATACAGCATATACTAAATCGTGCATTAACAGAAGAAGAAATTGCCCAATTCAATATTAAGCTCTCTACATTAAACAAGCTAATCGAAAAGAAAGTCCTTACAAAATTTGCTGATTCATTAAACCTTAAAGTAGGAGAAAAAAGCATATTAAATCATATTAAAAGCATAAAGTTTTTTCAAGACGAAAATGGAAACTTTGATAAAACAAAGTTTAACACAGGACTATCAAATGCAGGACTTACAGAAAGGTTATATATAAGCAAATTAGAAAAAGCATTCCCTATAACTATGCTGATGAGTTGTTTATTTAGTGGTACACAAAATACCTATATTCAATATCATCAAGAACTAATAAAGCAAATTCTACAAAATTTACATCAAGCACGCACTATAGATGTTATAGAGATATCACCTACAATTAACAACATTTCTGTTCCAAATATTGATGAATTAAGGAAATTATATGAAGAAAAGCGAAAAGATAGTAATTTCATGTTTCCAGAAAATAGGGTTATAGAATATGTAACAATTAACTATGAAACCTTTATCAATCAAACAAATGTAGCACCAGAGGAAATAGATAATGAAATAAAAGTTCAAGAATTAGATGAACAAAGAGATATATTAAATTTAGTATTCAGTACTAAAAATGAAGCTGAGATTGCTTTGAAAGAACTCAACGAAGGTACAGATTTCAATAGTGTAGTTACAAATATTGCACATACCACACTAGATGATATAACATTACACAACATTGTAAAAAATACACTTCCTGATGATATAAGAAATCAAGTATTTTCTTTAAAAGAAGGAGAAATAAGCCCTATATTACACAGTATGTTTGGATGGCATATTATAAAAATACAAAATATTCACAAAATATCTACTAAAGACTTAGAAGAATTAAGTAAAAAAATTGAACAAGATCTTAAAAAGAAAAAAGCTGCTGATCTATTATATAAAGAAATTCAAGTTATAAATGATAATATTAACAGTGGTACATCCATTAAGGAGATAGCAGAATTGTATAATTTATCTATAAAGACAGTAAATACTGATATCTCAGGTAAAGACCCATCTGATCATAAAATAAAAATGTCAGAGACAAACTATGATGCCATCATTTTAGCCGCATTTTCAGCACAATTAAACAAACCTTCTAACTTTATCTATAATGATGATTATTTCTTTAGTGTAAATGTTACTAAAATAGAACCGTCTCGAGAAAAAACTTTTGATGAAAGTAAAGAACAATTAGTATATGAATGGCAGCATAATTTAAAAGCTCAAAAATTATCTAAGTTAACACAAGAAGTTATTATAAAACTTAAATCAGGTATAGACATACACAATATTGATGGGGTATCATTAAGCCCTAATCAAATAGTTTACAGAAATAGTGTCGCAGCAATAGACAACCCTGGTCAAAATTATCCTAGTGATTTTATAAATGAAATTTTTCATCTAAAAAAAGGGGAAATCAGCAAGAGTTATCAACATGACACATCTTCAGAACAAAAAATGTTAATAGCAGTGTTAAAAGATATAAAAAACACTGATCAAGTGAGTAATATAGATTTCAAGAATATTCAGGAAAAAATTGCAAATGATAATTTAGAATCACTAAAAAATCAGCTAATAACACATTTAATAAAAAAATACTCTGTTAAAGTCAATCAAAGTTTAATTGATAATGTACGATAATCTTAACGGTATTTTTCATAAAGAATTGTGTTAAGTATTTTGCCAATTAAAAAACTTATTACATAAAAGTATATATAAGACTATTGAATATCCATTCTAGTAAAGTACTTATAAAAATATCTACACAATTCCTGTTTTTATAACTTATGCCTATTTCTTAATAAGCATTTGCCAATTAAAAACTTATATGTAAAAACAGTATATGAGGCTATTGAATATCCCACCTGACAAATACTTATTTATCATTAACACTTGTACTTTATAAAAAGTTATACTAAATATTTATCAATTTGAAAAAAAACAAGCAATATTATTCAATATTCATACAAGATACATGTACTTTTATATGAAATCAATTAAGCTACATTTAAATCATATTTGTACAGACACTAAATCTTAAAGCTTTATTTTAACAACGATCACTCTTAGTTTAAAGTGGTATATTATTTAATACAGTTTACTAAAACATATTATTCTCTTAATAACATCTTTACCTTAATATCTAGGATCTTAATGCACACATCCTATAACCTAATACAATTTTAAATACATATTAGATTAATATCACATTTAATCATCAACACATTTTACTATAACAACTTATTACATGCATCTAAAATACGATTACACGCTTCAGATAAATTTTTATTAGAAGCGGCATAAGATATTCTAAAAAATTCTTGTGCTCCAAACGCTTCACCTGGTACTACAGCAACATTATAATCTTCTAATAAGTATCTAGTAAAATCCATAGCACTATTTATAATTAAACCATTCCTTGTACTTTTACCTATTAATTTTTTACAGGAAATGAACACATAAAACGCACCTTGAGGATTTCTGACAGATAATAATGGAGTATTATTTACCATATCTATCATCATATTACGACGTGCTGAAAATACTTTATTTCTTTCCTTTAAAAATTCTTGATCCCCAGTTAAAGCCTGTATTGATGCAACTTGTGCAATACTATTAGGATTAGTTGTACTTTGCGATTGTATAACAGAAATTGCATTAATAACTTTTGAATCCCCAGCTACATACCCTATTCTCCATCCAGTCATGGCATAGGACTTAGAGACCCCATTGACTGTAAAGATTCTATCGTATAAACGTGGTTCTACTTGAGCAATGGTAAAAAATTCAAGATCATCATATACTATCTTTGAATATATATCATCAGTCATCACACAAATATTTGGATATCTCAATAAAACTTCAGCAATCCCTTTCAATTCTTCACATGTATACACCAATCCTGTAGGATTATTTGGAGAATTCAGAATTAACCATTTAGTTTTTTCAGTAATCACAGACTCCAACAAATCAGGAGTTAATTTAAATGCTTCACCACAATCAACAATAATAGGACTTCCCCCAGAAATTTTCACCATATCTGGATAAGACACCCAATATGGAGCTGGTATTATCACTTCATCACCACTATTTATAGTGGCCATAAATAAATTATAAATACATTGCTTTGCACCATTTCCAACAGAAATTTGATTGACATTGTAAGTTAAATTATGATCCTGTTTAAAACGACTAATAATTGCCTTTTTTAGTTCGATAACCCCATCAACTGCTGTATATTTAGTCTTACCAGAATTAATTGCATCAATAGCTGCTTGCTTAATATGTTGCGGAGTATCAAAATCAGGTTCACCAGCACCTAAAGAAATGACATCTACTCCCGACATTTTCAATTTTTGAGCTTGATTTGCAATTTCAAGTGTTGGAGAAGGTTTAATACATTTCATCCTTTCAGCTATAAACGACATAATTACCCTAATGTTTCTCTATATATAAATAAATGTTTTTAGTATACCTAAACTAATATTCAACATTACTGTTGTTCATATCATAATTGCACAAATGTATTAATACATCAACTTATTTAAATCTCTACAAAAATCAAATAAAGACATTAATTTGTCAAAATAGCAGGTATTATCTTAGTAATTTTAATGTATGGCAACAAAGTTAAAAAATAACCCCAACATTACAAATGCCATAAAAAAATTTTTTTATTACAACATTTCTACCAAAATAAACATTAAATCAATAATATAAGAACCTTATAGTAAGATTTTAAATGAAAAAACATAAAGCTTCACAGTACATAATGTATTTTATTATAAATTATAATTGCAAAACCATCAAATTGTAGTATTAAGTGCTATAATGATCGTTGCTATATAATTAACTAGGTAATTTTATGAATCTCATAACAAAACAAGCCATCGACTTTACAGCAAAAGCCGTTATGCCAGATGACAAAATATGTGAATTTAACTTTAAAGAATATGTTAGTGGTAAATGTGCTATCTTAATCTTCTATCCAAGAGATTTTACGTTTGTGTGCCCTACAGAAATTATATCTTTGCACAACAGGATACCTCAATTTATGGAAAAAAACACTGAAATTATTGGTATCAGTACAGATTCAGAATTTTGTCATAGTCATTGGCGTAATGTTAGCGTAAACAAAGGTGGAATTGATAAGATTAGCTTTCCATTAATTGCAGATGACTCACATTCCATCTCCAACAACTATGGAGTACTACATAATAATCGTATTGCATTAAGAGCAACTTTTATCATTGATGATAACTTTATAGTACGTCATCAATCAATAAATGATCTTCCTATAGGTAGGAATGTAGATGAGCTTTTAAGAATAATAGATGCAATAAAACATCATCAAGTTCATGGAGAAGTGTGTCCAGCTGGATGGATAAAAGGAGAACCAGCAATGGAAGCATCACAACATGGTATTGAAGATTACTTAAAGTCACATATAGATAATCTTGAAAAGAATACTATGGATAAATAAATGATACAAACATACACTACAAAAGTCTTAATCATAGGATCTGGAGCAGCAGGATGTACTGCTGCTATATATGCTGCCCGTGCAAATTTAAAACCCATATTAATAACTGGGATGTGTCCCGGAGGACAACTTACAATCACTACAGATGTTGAAAATTTTCCAGGTTTTGCCCATGCAATACAAGGACCAGATTTAATGGAACAAATGAAACAACAAGCCCTTAACTCTGGAGCTCAGGTTATATCCGATGAAATAAAAGAGATATATTCAGATGTGTATCCTTTTAAATGTATAGGAATATTTGGAGATCAATACATAACAGATAGTATTATAATTGCAACAGGAGCCCAAGCAAAATGGCTTAATATAAAAAGCGAAGAAATGTTTAAAGGTAGAGGTGTATCTGCATGCGCTACATGTGATGGAACATTTTTTACTGGTAGTGATGTTGCCGTAATAGGAGGGGGTAATACGGCTGTAGAAGAAGCATTATATCTAACAAGACATGCAACAAAGGTATTTTTAGTTCATAGAAGAGATAAGCTACGAGCTGAACCTATAATGCAAGAAAGATTATTCAGCAATAATAAAATACATGTTATATGGGATAGTATTGTAGAAGAAATATTAGGAAATAAAGAAAGTGGTAATGTAGAAGCTATAAGATTAAAATCTGTAAAAACTGGAGATATCACTATTATTTCTGTAAAAGGAGTATTCATTGCTATAGGGCATACTCCAAACACACAAGTACTTAAAAATAAAGATAACAGTAATATAGTAGATTTAGATAATGAGGGATACATCATTACCAAACCTGGCAGTACAGTAACTAGTTATCCTGGTATTTTTGCTGCAGGTGATGTACAAGATAAAATATATAGACAAGCTGTTGTTGCAGCAAGCTCGGGATGTATGGCTGCGCTGGAAGCTATTAAATTTTTATCAGAACAATAAAAATTCATTATATTATTCATATGATAACTAGTACAAATCTTCACAAAATATGAGAATTTGTAAAATTAAGCATTCTTTACATAAACTTTAGTTATATAATATTACATTTGTACATACATTCCATAGATAATATCAACTTTAGAATTCACTGCTGTTACTTCTCTTGAAATCTTACTCCTTTATACATAACTTAAATAATACCACTAAGTGTTGCATAATTTAATTTTTAATACAGCTGTATACATGATTACATAAAAATCTAGACTTATATAAAGTATTATCATTCACATTTTAGATATATCATCCATTAATATATTATTTACTACCAATATCCTAAGATTATAGACGTCTACTAAGTTACATCTTCTTTTCTTTGTATTCCATATGTAATATACCTTAAAACTATTGATTATGCACTTTGATATATCCCTCTCATATACACAATTGTCCAATTATTTGTTACACATATCAAAATATAAATTAATTTTCTACACTTTTATAGAAAATCACAGTAAGCTATTTCACTTGCCAACATAGTATCGTTAGTTAAAAAGCAAGGATTATAATTAAAGATTAACGACTATTCAATTAGCCTTTTGATAGAAATCTTTTAAACATTTTTGTACATTTATAGGTACAAAAGCACTAATATCTCCATTTAAACGTGCTATCTCTTTTACAAAACTTGAAGAAATAAATTGGGTATCTTCTGAAGCTGGTAAAAATATAGTTTCAATTTGAGAAGTAAGCTTATAATTCACCCAACTCATTTGAAATTCATAATCAAAATCAGATATAGCTCGCAATCCTCTGATAATAATAGATGCATTGTTTCTCTCAGCAAAATATACTAATAATCCATCAAAAATCACAGTATCTACTGTCATACCTAGTAATTTTATCTCATGCTGTATCAATTCTGCACGAATTTCAGCAGAAAAAATAGTCTTTTTTGTGCAATTCCTAGCAACTCCTATAATTAACTTATCAACTAAGTTATAGGCTCGCTTGATAATATCAATATGACCAAAAGTAATGGGATCAAAAGTACCAGGATATACACCTACCTTCACAGAAAATCATTAATTGAATAAAAGTATATTCTATCACAACATCCTATTAATTTAAGCTTATATTTTCACTTGAATGGATGATATTTATAATATATAATTGACAGACTTATATTAAATTACAGGCTTGTGTTAGCATATTATTAGATGTCATCTCTGTAATACAATAATGTAGTGCTGGCTTGATAGCTCAGTCGGTAGAGCAAAGGACTGAAAATCCTTGTGTCGTTGGTTCAATTCCAACTCAAGCCACTTATGACATATTCTTTATGCTTCAGAGTTTAGTTAAGTCTTTGTGCCATATTTATCATATATATAGACATAGTTAATAGTTTTACGGAGACTAAATGCGTTATTTCATATTAATGTTATTCTTTCTATTGTCCATATCAGCAATTGCATTAGAAACAGTCCCAAATAAAATGGTTGTTGGTTTTGTACGCACAGAAAAAGAAACCTACCCTGAAGAATGGACGTTTTCAAACAACATTGCTGAAATGCTGGAAAAATTAGGGGCAGAAGTTATACTATTTGATTACAATACAATATTAGATTTTAAAAAAATAAAAAATGAGTCTTTAGAAGAGTCTAAAAATGATATTTCCCTTTTAGAACAAGTAGAAGCCAATAAAATTCAGGATGCAGTTCACAATTTCATTAAACAACATAAAATTAATAGAATATTTATTCCTGGAAATTACTATAACGTAGATACTGAGCCTTATCCACCAACTCCAAACAGACAACTTGTAACTAATGCAATTGTAAAAATTGTAGAAAGCAACCCAAATATCCATTTAATAGGAGTATGCGGAGGGCTACAAGGTATAATGCACGCAGTTGGAGTAGAAGTTATCAGAGTAAAAACAATAATTGCATCTAAAGAGGCTGTAGCTGCACATTCTATTTCAATGCCAGATCCACATAGAAAAGATGTAGGACTTCATAGATTGCGAGTTGTACCTGGAAGTAGATTATCAAGTATCATTTCTAAATATACCAAGCCAGACGATAATGGATGGATTTCAATATATTTTCCAGATGCACATGGAGGAGTAATAAATAATAGCCAAGAAAATATACAAAAAATAGAATCTCTTGGATACAAGATAGTAGGGTTTTCTGATGATGGCATCATTGAAGCAGTTGAAGATAAACACGGAAATATTTTATTTCAAGATCATCCAGAAGCCTTAGCAATTAATGCAATAAAAGGATCTGAAGAAGACATTAAGGATGATAATGATGCAAGAAGACGTCAAGCAACTTTGTCAGCAATTGCTATTATCAATGATTTTCTCTACAGACACTAAACTTGAATTACAGGTATTACATTTACCATTAGTATGGTTTATGTGAATACCTAAATGCTTTTTATTATAGTAGTTATAAGTATAATAAACAATAAACATTTTCTTAAGTAGAATTTATACAATCTTTTTACAACAACAATACAACATTTGTTTAACATTATTTCAATAAATCTTTAATCAATTTATTATCCTAGATTTAATTAATCAAATATTACAATTCTCTCTGTTATTTTTTAACAAAATAATATATTTAATACTACTACCTTATAATACAAGCAGTACTTTCCAACAAATACACAATTCTTAGTATTATTCTATGAAATCTTATAATCTTCTCATTCCATTTTCAATACAGCAAATAATAGCATCTCCAATACTAAGTTACTACTTTCCAAAATAAAGAAATATAAAAAATTATTTTACGTAACAATGCTCATCGCAATTGACTATTGAACATATATATGATATATGCTACCCTTACTTCAATCTCATGTTAATTAATATTTTTAATGCGTTTATCAAACTATTATGTACCTACATTAAAAGAAACATCATCTGATATATCAGTGATATCACATCAATATTCGATACGCGCAGGACTTATCAGGCAAATTGCTTCTGGTATATACACTTGGCTCCCATTAGGTTTAAAGATACTAAAAAACATTGAAAATATTATCAGAGAAGAAATGAATAAGTCAGGAGCTCTAGAAATATTAATGCCATTAATACAACCAGCAAGTCTATGGAAAGAGTCAGGAAGATATGATGATTATGGATCTGAAATGTTACGTATTACAGATAGAAATCAACGAGACATGCTCTTTGGACCAACTCATGAGGAAGTGATTACTGACATCTTAAGAACAACACCGATAAGTCATAGGAACCTACCACTAATTTTATATCAAATACAATGGAAATTTCGCGATGAGTTACGTCCAAGATATGGTATAATGAGATGTAGAGAATTTTTAATGAAAGATGCATATAGTTTTGATAAAGATTTAAATAGTGCTATTTCATCCTATAACTTAATGTTTAAGGTTTATATACAAATTTTTAAAAAGCTAGGTTTAACCCCAATAGCAGTTAAAGCAGATCCAGGTCCTGTAGGAGGAACCTTAAGTCATGAATTTCATGTATTAGCAAATTCCGGAGAGAGTACTTTATACTATGATCAAGATATTATTGAGCTAATGAATAGTGATAGTATTGATGTCGAAAAAATAAAAAATACTTATACTGCAGCAGATGATATGACTGATCCTAAAACTTCTCCTATTCCACTAGATAAAATAAAAATAAGCAAAGGGATAGAGATAGGTCATATTTTTTATCTAGGAGATAAATATTCAAAACCAATGAATGCCAATTTTTGTGATAACAACAATAACAAACCCTTACAAATGGGATGTTATGGTATAGGCGTATCAAGGTTAGTAGCAGCAATAATTGAGGTATTTCATGATAATAGAGGTATTATCTGGCCAGAACAAATAGCTCCATTTAAGTTTTCCTTAGTAAATTTATATTCATCAAATGATAAATGTAGAAAAGTTTCCGAAAACCTACATATACAGCTACATGATGATATTTTATACGATGATACAGATGATAGCCCTGGCATTAAATTAGCAAGAACAGATCTACTAGGTATGCCCTGGCAAATTATAGTTGGAAAATCAACAGTAGAACAAGATCTCATTGAAGTAAGAAATAGATCAACAAAAGATACATTTTTAATTTCTATGGAACAATTTTTAAAAAAATTTAAGAAATGATACTAGGTATTGGTACAGATATTGTTTATGTCCCACGTATATCGAATTTATATAAAAAATTCGGTACTAAGTTTCTTAAGCGGGTATTCAATGAGAAAGAAATAGAAGATAGTAAAAAATATACAAATTTCGATGCACAAGTAAGACATTTTGCCAAACGTTTTGCAGCAAAAGAAGCCTATGTGAAAGCACTAGGAACAGGTTTTGGTAAATCTATAAAAATGTCAGATATTATAATATCTAATAACTTATATGGAAAACCACAAATTACCATAAACAATAACAGCACAAAACATAAAATTGAGTTATCGATTAGTGATGAAAAGGACTATGCAATCGCCTTTATAGTCCTATATATAGAGTTATAAAACATACTATAACAATAAAGAGTTAAATACTATAAAACACAGGTAATTTATGTAACAATTAAATATCTGCAAGCATAATCTTAAAAATTATATTACTCATGTTAATCTCACATAATCTTAATATTACAATAACTCTCCTTATTACATGATTAGACATTAACAAAAAACACTACAAAATTTCATACTTAATAATCAGAACTATCTTATATCTCATAGTATTTATTATATATTAAAAACTTACTACTTAACATAATTCCACTTTTAAGTACTACAATTATTATTAAATTTTTGTTGCATGTAAGGAATACAATATGTATATTGTATATGTTTTTTCCTCGGTAGCTCAGTGGTAGAGCACTTGGCTGTTAACCAATTGGTCGCTGGTTCGAATCCGGCCCGGGGAGCATTTCATAATTTTTGGCATCCTTCATGATGCTTTCTATAATTCCAGTTATCGTTAATATTCATTATATCTTATTACTATTTTAAAAAGATATTATGTAAACCTATTGACTTATATAAAATATAGTATTACAATATATACCGTGCTTTAGCACTATGGCAATAAAGGCATCTTAAAATAGATGTATTGGACCCGAGGGCAGTGCTCGGCATCTCCACTTTTAGACTATGGGGGTGAAACAGGATCGACATGCATAATAAAGGGGATAGTTTTTGCTCGGTGAGAAAACAGCCGTTTAAGTGCTCAAAATTTATAAGTGCAAACGATAATTTCGTTTTTGCTAATGATAATAGTAGCAACGCTAGCTTAGTGGCTGCTTAGTTTTGTTATTAGCGCGGTTTTTAAGGGTTTTCCGGGCAACAGAAAAACCCTTGTTTATATGATCAGAAATTTATTTATGAGTAATGTAATAGAATATCAAAAACTTATGCACACTGCTATCTGTGGCGTTATCAAGGATGCCTTAACTATTGTAGCACAGTCACCACATTCTTATAATATACACATTGCTATATCCTTTCTAACACATTACAAAGGAGTAATACTACCTGATCATGTAAAAAACAATTACCCACGAGAAATTACTATAATACTACAACATCAATTTAGAAATTTACAAGTATTTAACAACAGTGCTAGTGTAGTGTTGAGTTTTCAAGGTAAAGAAGAAACAGTTATTATCCCATATTACTCTATTATTAAATATATAGATGTCCACCAAGGTTTTGCTCTTGATCTTGAGCAATACACTAGCAATAATATAGAAGAATTAGAAGATTGCAGTAATGATATTGATAATACTAATGAAGAGAGTGATAAAAAAGGCAATCAGGATAATATTATCTTTATCGATACATTTTTAAAAAAATAAAATTTTTATGCTTTACTACAATAAGTTTATCAGCGTATCATCTTACTAGCGTCTTCAATCATTCTCAGTGAAGTACAGTTTCTTACCCACCCATATGCTTCCTTTATACCATTACGTTTTTGTATTACTAGGAGTTTACTATACATGTGCATTTAATATTACAAATACAAATTTCTATACACATTATACTTGAAATTTACTAAATATAACATATTAACATGCTTTCTTCAGGAAATAACAAATACATACTGACAACATATGTCTTTAAAAAATCTTATTTACTATGCATACTAACCCATAATTAAGAAATCACTTTTTGAATTACAGAATATGTTAATAAATGCAATATTATAAGTGGCATTTTCATCTCACTGAATCCATAAAGTGTAATATAACCAATTATCAGCACATTGTTTTAGGAGACAAATATATGACGACACAGTCCATCAATCTTAAATTCGATCTAGTCATACATAATCAAGCACACAAAGAAATCACTGTAAATGAAGCTTTGATAAAAATAGATATGCTTATGAACAACTGTATTTTAGAATTACAATGTAATACCCCGATAAAAGAAATATCTTCTGGAGATATGTACATCATTGGACCTGTACCAACAATTCAAGAATGGAAAAATAAACAAAATTATGTAACATATTACTATATTAACCAATGGTATTTCATACAACCAAATACAGGCTTAACCTTATGGGTAAAAAGTAAAAATCAGCTTTACACATATAGCAATGGACAATGGATATCTAAGTTATAGCATATAAAAAACATGTATGCTTATACAGATTTCCACACTAATTACAATTGATAATCATGTCTAAAAAAGTTATAGATTACTTTGTAATTAAAAAATCACATCTCTTACAGATAGCTTATTATATGTACTGACTATTACTACGTCATGCTTTATTTAAATTTAAGAGTCTATAATTTTTCTGATATAAATTGATGATCATGTCTAAAAAAGTTACAGATTACTTGTAATTAAAAAATCACATCTCTTACAGATAGCTGTATTATATGTACTGACTATTACTACGTCATGCTTTATTTAAATTTAAGAGTCTATAAATTTTTCTGATATAAATTGATGATCATGTCTAAAAAAGTTACAGATTACTTGTAATTAAAAAATCACATCTCTTACAGATAGCTGTATTATATGTACTGACTATTACTACGTCATGCTTTATTTAAATTTAAGAGTCTATAAATTTTTCTGATATAAATTGATGATCATGTCTAAAAAAGTTACAGATTACTTGTAATTAAAAAATCACATCTCTTACAGATAGCTGTATTATAGTACTGACTATTACTACGTCATGCTTTATTTAAATTTAAGAGTCTATAATTTTTCTGATATAAGCTTAATAGCATCCGATAAAGATATTTGGTCAACATCTATACCCTTTTTTAAAGCAATATTCAACTTAGCGTATTTTAAATAAAATCCATACCTTCCTTTACATAAAAATACTTCATTATTATTCTCAACAACACCTAGGGATTTTATAACTCCATTAGTAGAATTATTTGTAATAATATTAATCGCATCTTCAACACTAATATCTAAAAAATTACGCTCATTTTTAATTGAAAAATACTTACCTTCATACAATATATACGCCCCAAACTTACCTAATCCTAATTTAATTTCTTGACCAGTATCTGGATGAATTCCTAACCTTATAGGTAAACTTAATATTTTCTCTGCCATTTGCAAATTTAATAAATTGGCATCCATACCTTTTGGAATAGCTGCACGCTTACCATTCTTATCACTACCAATCTGCAAGTAAATCCCATATGGGCCTTTCTTGAGATATATATCTTTTCCTGTTGTAATATCAACACCTAAAACTTTAGGATATTGTATATTGTCTGTATCATCAATAATATCACCTCCAACATTTTTCGTATATTTACACTCTGGATATTTAGAACATCCCAAAAAAATACCATTCTTACTAATATTAAGCTCTAATGTTCCATCATTGCATACAGGACATGTTTTACCAGACTCAGATTTATCAGAAGAAAAAATATAATCTTCCATAGCACAGCTAATAACTTTCAATATTTCAGTAAATTCTAATTTTTTTACTGAATCAACATTGTCAATAAATAAAAACCAGAATTGATGTAATACTTCTTTCCAATTAATTTTTCCATTAGATATTAAATCCAGTTTTTCTTCAAGATCAGCAGTAAAATCATATTCTACATAACGACTAAAAAAGTTAACAAGAAAAATGTTTACTATCCTACCTCTTTCTGTCGGAAAAAACCTCTTTTGATTTAATACAACATATTGCCTATCCTGCAATACAGAAATAATAGATGCATAAGTTGAAGGTCTGCCTATTCCTATTTCCTCCATTTTTTTTACTAAACTTGCTTCATTATATCTAGCAGGAGGGATAGTAAAATGCTGATGAGGAATGACTTCATTCAAAGGACACATATCACCTACATGAAGTAACGGTAACATATTGTTTTTATTATCATCATCTTCATTGTGACCATATACCTTATAAAACCCATCAAAAAACAAGGAAGATCCTGTTGCACGTAAAGTAACTACTTTATCCAATGATCCTAGTTCTACTACAACTTGATCAATTACAGCAGAACTCATCTGGCTAGCAACAGTTCTTTTCCATATAAGATCATAAAGCTTGAGCTGCTCTGGAGTTAAATAGTTTGATAAACTATCAGGAGTAATTGTAATATTCGTTGGCCTAATTGCCTCATGTGCTTCCTGAGCATTTTTTACTTTTTTAATATACTTGCGAGCAGATTCTGGTAAATATTCTTTACCAAACATAGAAACAATGATACTTCGAATATGCTCCAATGCTTCATCTGCAATATAAAACCCATCTGTCCTCATATAAGTAATTAACCCGATAATTTCCCCACCAACATCAATTCCTTCATAGAGTTTCTGGGCAATAATCATAGTATTTTTTGCACTAAACCCAAGCTTGGTTGATGCTTCTTGTTGCAAGCTTGATGTAATAAAAGGAGGATAAGGGTTGCGCCTTGTATGCTTTTTTTCAACATTTACAACAGAATAACTACGAGATTTTACTTCCTCGGATAATTTTTGTGCATCTTTTTCATTTTGAATATCAAATTTCTCTAGTTTTTTACCAGAATAACAACTCAAAAACGCAGAAAACTGTTTTCCTTCTATATTGCAACACTTAGCTTCAATATCCCAATATTCTTGCGTAACAAACTTTTCAATATCACTTTCTCTATCACATATCAACCTTAAAGCAACAGATTGCACTCTACCAGCAGATTTACTTCCTGGAAGTTTTCTCCATAATAAAGGGGATAATGTAAAGCCAACTAAATAGTCCAATGCTCTACGTGCTTGCTGTGCATATACAAGATCCATATTTATACTTCTTGGATGTTTTATAGATTCAAGAATAGCACTCTTCGTTACTTCATTAAAAACCATTCTATTAATTACAACATTATTATCAATGGCATTATTTTCTTTCAATACTTCTACAATGTGCCATGCTATTGCCTCACCTTCACGATCTGGATCAGTTGCAAGATAAATATTTTGAGTTTCTTTATTAGCTGTCTGAATTAATTTATTTATATATTTTTCTGATTTACTAATGATTTCATAAGTCATAGCAAAGTCTCTATCTGGATCAACAGAACCACTTTTTGCTGGAAAATCTCTAATATGCCCAAATGATGCAACTACTTTATATTTGCTACCTAAATATTTACCTATAGTTTTTGCTTTAGATGGGGATTCTACTATAATTAAACTCATTATTACACCCTAAAATTACTATTTAACAAAATCATTCTTGTTATGCTTCATATAGAGATAAGCATTATTATTAACGATAATTGTGAAAAGAATTTTAAATTTACTGTAGAGACATACCAGAAAAAAAAAGAACAAGGTATTCTACATTACATACATTTAAAAAACACTTCAATACCATACTCCATCACATATATTTAGTATTTTTTTCTATTTGACAAGAATTATAATAACAACAATTACTATTAATCCCTTTCATAAAGTAATACAAGATTCATAGAAAAAACGTACAATACCTTATATACATGCTCTGATATCATAAAAAACACTTAAAATAACTGAAAACACCATACGCCACATATGTTATAATTATTCAATATATTTAAGAAAAAGATTACTAATCTTAACAAAACAATTTTTTTAATACTTGAGGTATTTGTAGTATTATATCATCCGCAATTAACCCAATCCCATACTCTCTAGCACACTTTGTATGTATCCATACTCCACAACACGCAGCATCAAATGGATTCATACCAGAAGATAACAACCCTCCAATAATTCCAGATAATACATCTCCACTACCTGCCGTAGCCAAACTAAATGGGGCATTATTTACTACAACATTACCCACAGGATCAGCAATTATAGTATCTGGACCTTTTAAAACTATAACAGCTTTTGACAAACTTGCTGCTTTCTGTGCCATTTCTATTTTACTACCAGTTAAAAATGGGAATATGCGCTTAAATTCCCCCTCATGTGGAGTCATGATAACATTATGCTTAATTTTGGAAAAAAGAATTTCATAAGAATCAGAAAATACTGATATAGAATCAGCATCTAGAACACAATTTTGTTTACTGAGAACATCCATAGTACGCTGTCTAGTAATTTCACTGATCCCACATCCCGGACCTATTATAATAGATGTAATTCTATCATCATTAATTACATCATCATAAAGCCTATACATAATTGATGTTAAACAACTTGCATAAAATGCAAAAGCATTACTGTCACAAGCAATACTTACTATACCAGAACCTACCCTTAACGCAGACATTGCAACAAGTTTTGAAGCCCCTATAGATTTATTCCCAACAGAACACACTAATGTGTATCCTCTAGTATATTTATTTGTTATATACTCTAACTTAGGTATTTCATTTTTCCATAAAGTAGGAGTATTTTTACGTATCGTAACTTTACTGTAATCAATGCCGATCCCAATATCTACAACACGCACTTTTCCAGAATAACTAGAACCAGGAAATAAAACATGTCCTATTTTTAATGCAGAAAAAGTTATAGTAACATCAGCACGTATTGCACAACCCATCACTTGACCGGTATTACAATTTATACCACTAGGAATATCAACTGCAACAACAATCTTATTATTAGAATTATTAATGTAGCTAAATATACACGATAAATCCTCAGGTATATAACGTGATAACCCTATTCCAAATAGTGCATCTACAATTAAGCAGCTCTGAGAATTAACAATATTATCATAAGTTAATGGCACTACCCAGTCTTCATCTATATGAGTAGTACAATTATATAACATTAAAACTACCGGCCACCCATGAGCTTTTAGCATCTTTGCAGCAACAATACCATCCCTACCATTATTACCAGGACCAGAAATTACTATCACGGGTTGCCTTGGAAACATGTTAAATATAGTATCACCTATAACCTTTCCAGCTTTACAAATAAGCTCATCAATGGCTACACCACAACTCTTTTCAAAAGAAACAACTTGCTGACCATCTAGAACTACCATAAATGTCACTTTCTAACTGATACATTTAAGTATAATATACACCAATAGAAACACAAGGATTACTTTATATTAAACCTTGTATGTATATGTATATGCATACCACATCTTTTCAAATTACTTAACTATAATAATTAACTTGATTTACTCTTCTTTTTCTTGGTTTCAGTAGCAAATTTAATACGCTCAAATTCTCTTCTTTTCTTATGCCAACCATATTGATACATTGCTATTTTATTTTCTATTAGTGCTATAGTACCATCATAATATACAACCATATCCATACCCTTTTTCTGAGCTTCAAGGAACTTTTCCCTATACCTATCACGATATGCTGGATCATTCAGCACAGAATAAGTAGCATTGCCTGATTTATTAAAAGTATCTGCCACTTGTTTCTTCATTACATCATGCGTGTAAAAACTCATTGTTATTACTACCTCACCATATTAACTATATTATTAGTTCTTATATAAATCTCTAATGATGTTAATTATATCATATAACCATAATAAAACGATATAAAAAATTATTGATATATCATGTTTTTTAGAAAAAGTGTTGTTAATTTACCACGCAATGATATATTAATAATTGAATAAAAACTCAAATTAAATGAAAAACAGGATTATATTAGTAATTTTTATTATATAAAATGGTTTTATGCGTAACAAAATACTAAGCAAAAAATTACAATACATACATGATTTATTTTCAATCACAGACGCAGAAGTTGTAGCAACACATCAACTTATTAAAGATGATATATCCTTAATGCAACTTAATCTTATAGAAGGACAAATATTACAATTATTAATAAAGATGAACAATATAAAATCTATAATTGAAATTGGAACTTTTGTTGGCTCATCTGCTATGTGCATGGCTAAAGCATTATCAGAAAATGGGCATATATATACTATAGAAAAAAACACTATAAATGCTGAATTAGCAGAAGACAACTTTAAAAAATACAACTTATCTCACAAGATCACAGTAATAAATGACATAGGAACATTAGCATTACAAAAACTAACCAATATGTCACCGTTTGATATGATATTTATAGATGCTAATAAATCAGGATATTGTGATTACTTAGACTGGGCAGAATCAAATATCAAGAAAAATGGTTTAATAGTTGCAGATAATACACTATTATTTGGTAATGTATATTCTAATAATAACGCAATAAAAAAAGTGTCTAAAACTACAATAGATAAAATGCTCTCCTTCAATGAAAGGCTATCTGATAAAGATAAATATCTCACAACTTTACTTCCTACAGAAGAAGGCATGACAATTGCACTGAAATTATTCTAAACATTTTTAACATTGGATATTAATAAAAAATTAAATTACGTAATTATCTTTCACCTCGCAGTACAATATTCATATAGCAATCTTAGGCATTTATATTATTATATACTTTTAGTAAGTATTATAGTTATGTTAAAATGAAAAAAAGGCATACTGATAACACACAAGACAATAAAGTAGACTTTGTAATAAGAAAATATGGATTATCAGTATGTAAATTATCTATTTTTTTAATAGCTCCATTATTGTGCATATCCAGTTTATATCTCTTTAATATATACGATAGTTATATAAACATAATTATTAATTTCATATTCACCAGCATCAGTATATTGGCAATATCAATACAATTACGGCAATACTTGTATATCATTGCTTCTATAGAATACCAAAACATGATCTTCGCTAATTCCTTAAATCATAATACGGAATTCTGCCTGATAATAAAAAATGATGGGAAAGTTGTATATGCTGACGCAAGGTTTTACGAAAGATTTATAAAAAATCAAGAAAAGAAATTAGATCTATTTGATATATTAAAACTAGGTAATATTAGTAAGCAAGAAATTGAAGCATTTAAAAACGCACTAAAAAACAAGTTATCTGTTAATACATACTTCTGTTTAAATACAAAAAATAAAATCTCTAACTTTACATTAATATTAGATCCAGTATTAGAGAATCCAGAAATAGAAATTAGTTATGTAAAAACTACAAATCTGTTCTTTGCTCCACTTGCAAGACCACAAGAATATTTTGTACTTAAAGCTATAAAAATTACTAAAGAACAAGTATATGAAAGATTAATACAGAAACATTGTGTAGGCGCATATCTACTTAACCATAGAGGAGTAATATTATCTGTAAATGATACTTTCCTGAAAATGTTTGAATTAAATTCTATAGAGAATGGCACTACATTTGCTAATTTTTTAACAAAAAATTATAATAAGGAAAAAATCATAGACAATAACACAGTTACTTTATCAACAACTACTGGAATTAAATTTAAAGCATATATATCACAAGCTGCATTTTATGACAAAAATAACCACAGTTACATTTATGGTCTCCTAACTCCAGTAAACTCCGACACTCTTAATTATCATTTACACCCATGTTTTATAGAAGCACCAATAGCTATTCTACAATGTAATACAGATGGTAAAATATTAAAATCAAATAATACACTAAAAAGACTAGTTAAACATAGTAAAGAGTATATTTTTGAATACATATTACCTTCATACAATAAAAAAATTAAAAAATATTTCCAAAATAATATTGTAAAAAATATGTCATTAGAAGCACAACTCTATAACAATTTATATGTAAAAATTTATTTTAACAAATTTATACATCAGAATAATATGTTTATTATATGCTACATCACTGATAGCGAAGATCGTAAAAATCTAGAAATACAATTAGAACAATCACAAAAAATGCAAGCTATCGGACAATTAGCTGGAGGGATAGCACATGATTTTAACAATATTTTAACAGCAATAATAGGCTTTTGCGATCTGTTATTGATAAGACATACTGCAACAGACCCTTCTTTTTCAGATATAATGCAAATAAAACAAAATGCAAATAGAGCAACAAATTTGATAAAACAATTATTAGCTTTCTCAAGAAAGCAAACCTTACAACCTAAAATTTTTGATGTAAATAACATCATTGCAGATCTATTACACATGATAAAGAGATTAATTAATGAAAGTATAGAACTAAAGATTCAATATGAACAAAATATTAACTTAGTAAAAGCAGATTTATGTCAACTAGAACAAGTAATTATTAATCTTGTAGTAAATGCAAGGGCTGCAATGGAAACAGGAGGGCAATTAACTATAAAAACCTATAACACTAAAACAGATGCTTTAAAGATATTATTAAAAGACATGTTTTCTCCGGATAAAGAACAAATAGAAGATGGAGAATACGTTGCAATAGAAGTTTCAGATACAGGACATGGCATGGAAGACAAGATAATGAAAAAAATCTTTGATCCATTTTTTTCTACAAAAGAAACAGTTGCCGGTATAGGGTTAGGTTTATCTACAGTATACGGAATAGTAAAACAAACAGATGGATATATATATGTTAAAAGTACAGTAAATTTAGGTACCACCTTTATTATCCTTATCCCTACGGTACATTTATCAAGCAGTAATGACATTGAAATACCATACAATAAATATTCAAACGAAGTAAGTACTGTACTACCAGAGATCAGTACTTCAACAACTATTTTATTAATTGAAGACGAAGACCCTGTCAGAATATTTGTTACAAGAGCATTAACTAAAAAAGGATTTAAAGTCATAGACATAAGCTGTGGAGATCAAGCATTAGAAATAATCAAAAAATATCCTATAGATATTGTTATCAGTGACGTAGTAATGCCAAAAATAAGTGGTCCAGAAATCGTAGAAAAAATACTAAAAGTTAAACCAAATATTCAAATTATTTTTATTTCTGGATACGCCGAAGAAGTATTTAACAAACACAATAACATAAATGCAAGCAAAATCAATTTCCTATCAAAACCTTTTACTCTTAAGCAACTTACAGAAAAAGTATTAGAGATATCAAATAACCATTTACAAAACTAAATTCGGTCCTAATACATTTTCACAAAATACATAAAAACACAGCTACTTATAAAGTATATATAGATTGATTTTTATAATAAAAACATATAAATATCTGAATCATAATTAAAACTATATATGCAAAATATTTCTTTAATCTATACAACTGCCCCTACTTATGAAGATGCATATCACATAAGTAATATTCTTTTAGATAATAAGCTAATAGCATGTGCTAACATATTTAATAATGTTACATCAGTATACCTCTGGGAAAATGAAGTACATAATAATACTGAATGTGCTATTATATTAAAAACAACAAATAACTTAGTCCAAGATACCGCAAATAAAATACAAGAAATCCACCCATACGATACTCCTGCAATCATTATTATAGATTCAATTAATGCAAATGACAAATTTATACAGTGGGTAAATCATTGTACTGTTTCATAAATCCGCTATCACATTAAAAACGACAAACCTACTCCAGTAGCAGATAAAATCTATCTTATCCCATTATAGTACACCTGCAATCATTACGATAGATTCAATTAATGCAAATGACAAATTTATACAGTGGGTAAATCATTGTACTGTTTCATAAATCCGCTATCACATTAAAAACGACAAACCTACTCCAGTAGCAGATAAAATCTATCTTATCCCATATAGTATAATACCTGCAATCATTACGATAGATTCAATTAATGCAAATGATAAATTTATACAGTGGATAAACCATTGTACTGTTTCATAAATCCGCTAATGCAAATGATAAATTTATACAAGTAAATTAGGTAATTGTACTACTAAAGTACCAGTAGAAAAATACTAAAAATCTAAAGTATTTTAGCATTAAAAACTATCCAATCAGGACGTGTCATTTGTAATTTCCTAGCTGCATCTTCAGCATGACTTAATTCGTTAAACAAAGCAAAACATGTTACACCACTACCAGTCATACGTGCAATCACGGAATTTTTTAATTTCTTTAATACAAACAATATTTCTTCTATTTCAGGAACAAACCTTAATGCTACCTCTAATAAATCATTTTTAGAATTATAAATTAATTCCATCCAATCATCTCCTTTTACAGGAAGTTTATCACATATTGAAGGAGAGTAAGTACAACTCTGATAATTATTAAAGATTTTTGCTGTACTTAATGCCTTACCTCTTGGAGCAACAAGTATAATATATTTTGGCAATAACAAATCAGGTAATAACAATATATCTTCCCCTACCCCTTTAGCGAAAAGGGTCTTTGATTCTAAACATGCTGGAACATCACTTCCAATTTTTAAAGCTAAATCCTGTAATAATCTGTAATCAATATTCCACATATTACCTAATAAACGCATAATAGCAGCAGCATCAGCTGACCCACCTGCTAAGCCTGCAGATACTAAAATGTTTTTTATAATACTTACAGAAACATTAGGACGTATAGCACTATGCTTCAATAACAATTCTATTGCTTTATATACAGTATTATTATACTGACTAATCTTAAAATTTGAGAAATAGACCCCACTCTTTGAAGCACCAACATCAACTTCCAATATATCGTAAACATTCACAAAAACAAACAATGATTCTAAATAATGATATTGATCATCTCGTTTACCAGTAATATGTAAAAACAAGTTAACTTTTGCTGGTGCTTTAACTAAAAACTTTGACATAATTATATTACCATCAACAATATGCTACACATTAGCAATAATGCATACCATATAGCTTGTAAAGTATCTTCAGTGATTACTAAATAAAAAAGTCCTTTAATAAATTCTAAAGATGTAAACACTGCAACATATAATTATAAAAAGTATATCATTAGGAAAATAACCATAACTAATTGGAAACTCTGTACTACAATTTGCTTACCTATTACCCAAATAGTTTATTACTCTCTTTAATATATCAAGAAATTCTATCAAAATCTGGTATCTTTAAATAGTACAACAATATATTAAAAATATTTCATCAGTACTTGTTTATTATTACTAATTAATTTATAATACAAACACCCCATAGCAAAATAGACCTTTTCTATCAAATTGGGGCATTTTTATTTACATCAGTATATAAACAAAAAGATTAACAAGTATATGGATATTAGCCAATTCATATCAGACTACCCAGTAATATTAGCACCAATGTCTGGTGTGACTGATCTTCCATTTCGTACTCTTATAAAGAACCTGGGTGCTGGACTATTAGTATCAGAAATGATCGCAAGTCATGCAATGATTATACAAACTAAACAAAGTTTGCAAAAATCACAAATTCAAACTAACACTGCTGTACAACTATCCGGATGCAACCCCACAATAATGGCAGAAGCTGCAAAACTTAATGAAGACATGGGAACAAAAATTATAGATATAAATTTTGGATGTCCTGTTAAGAAAGTAGTCAACAGTTATGCTGGCTCAGCACTAATGAAAGATGAAATTACAGCTGCAAAAATCCTAGAATCTGTAGTAAAGGCAGTCAAGATTCCAGTAACACTAAAAATGCGTACTGGATGGGATAGTAATCACCTAAATTCACCTCAATTGGCTAAGATTGCTGAAGAAACTGGAATAAAAATGATAACAATACACGGTAGAACAAGAACACAAATGTTTACTGGAAAGGCAGATTGGAAATTTATTAGCAATATCAAGAAATGTGTAAAAATTCCTGTGATAGCCAATGGAGATATAAAAAACTTACATGATATAAAAACATCACTAAAAGAATCACAAGCAGATGGTATTATGATAGGAAGAGGAATATACGGAAAGCCGTGGTTTATTAATCAAGCTTTACATTTTATAAAATCAGGTACTATTTTACCTGATCCTTCTCCATCAGAAAAATTGCAAATTATCACAAATCACTATGATCACATGATAGAATATTATGGAAAAGACATCGGAACGAAAATATCAAAAAAACACATAGGATGGTATAGTGCTTCTCTAGATAATTCAGCAGAATTTAGATCTCAAATAAATTGCTCAAATGACCACAATTTTATTAGAGATAAAATAACAGATTTCTTTTCACAAAATTAATATCTTTTTTTACACAGTAAATTAACATTTAATTGTCACTTTAATACATGTATCCAATAACATTTCATATTGGAAACGTGCTTTTTTACAAATTCAGTATTCTACATCAGAAACATATTTTTGTTTAAAATGATAAACAAATATCTAATTGTTTGTTTAATACACATGCCCTATAAAATTTTATGATTGACAATATATTTATAGTATGATATCAGGTTGAGTTTGTCGTTTCTGAATATTAATTATTTTATGAAAGATCTACAAACAGATAAAGAATTACTCAGGACTCTTGTAAGCAAGGGACTAAAACAAGGGTTTGTTACATTTAACGATATCAACGATGTTTTCTCTGATTATGTATTATCATCTGACAACATAGATGAAACTATATCAATGCTTCAGGATTCAGGTATTAATGTACTTGAACAAAGCGATGAAGATGAAGCAAATAGTATAGTAGAAGAAAACAGAATCAAAGAGGATATGGATGAGGATGAGGTATCAGATACAAACATAAAATCTTGGGATTTTGGGCAAACGGATGATCCTATACGCATGTACCTATGTGAAATGAGTTCAGTTGAGTTACTATCTCGTGAAGGAGAAATTGAGATTGCAAAAAAAATAAAATCAGAAAAAGTAAATATGCTCAGATCACTAGTAGAATCTCCAGTAGTATTACGCACATTTATGTCATGGCGAGATGATTTAGTAAACGAACAAATAATGTTAAGAGATTTAATAGATTTAGACGCAAATTATAGATACGAGTTCCCAGAAAAATTTTCAGATACTGATGAAGCTAGCGTTTTAGATTATGATAAAGATTTAATAGATGAACCTGACGAAGACCCAGATATATCAGAAGATGAAGATGAAGAAAACGTTTCAATAAATACTTCAATACTAGAAATGGAAAATGCGTTATTACCCAAAGTAATAAGTATCCTAGACTCAGTTATTGCATCAGCAGAAAAAATTTTAGAACTCAAGAAACAACATCAAGGCAAAATCAACAAAGATATTGAAAAACAATACAATGATCTACATGACAGTATATGGGAAATGATATATCAAATTAAACTCAGTAATTCTGCCGTACTATCAATCACACAACAAATCTATAGTTTAAGTAAATCAATTGCAGCAGAAGAAGCAAAAATTATTTCTCTCGCAGAGAGTTACGGTATACAACGCAAAGACTTTTTAGATGCATATAATACTAATTCTGTATTGAAGAAAAAAGGTATTTCTCCTCAATGGGATAATATGTTATTAAATGAAGAAGGCAATATAATAAGTATGTATAGCAAAATTAAATTACTTTCTGGAGAAGACAACCTCACCGAATTTAAAGCGTTAGTCACAAAAATACAAAAGCACGAGCGTGCAGCAAATCAAGCAAAGCAGGAGATGATAAAAGCAAATTTAAGATTAGTAGTATCCATTGCAAAAAAATATTCAAATCGAGGCCTACAGTTTTTAGATCTAGTACAAGAAGGAAATATTGGATTAATGAAAGCAGTAGATAAATTTGATTATAAACGTGGATATAAATTCTCAACTTATGCAACATGGTGGGTGAGACAGGCAATTACTAGAGCAATAGCAGACCAAGCACGAACCATTAGGATTCCTGTACACATGATTGAAACTGTAAATAAAATCAATCGCACATTGAGACAAATGTTACATGAAATGGGTAGAGAACCAACCCTAGAAGAATTATCAGCAAGATTAAATATTAATGTAGATAAGATACGCAAGGTAATGAAAATAGTTAAAGATCCTGTAAGCTTAGAAAGTCCTATAGGAGATGATGATAGTAGTACTTTTGGTGATTGCATAGAAGATAAGCGTGCAGTAAAACCAGAAGATGCAGCAATACTCGCAGATTTACGAGAAATAACTACAAAAGTATTATCAACATTAACACCAAAAGAAGAGAGAATTTTGCGTATGCGGTTTGGAATAGGTAAAGGAGGAAAAGATCATACTTTGGAAGAAGTAGGAAAATTATTCAATGTAACAAGAGAACGCATACGACAAATTGAGGCAAAAGCTTTACGCAAATTACGTCATCCAAGTCGTGCAAGAAAGCTTAGAGGATTCTTCTAATATCTACCTCTTAAGTGATTATTAATTTTAAAAGTACATGTAATTTTATAAACTGGAAATATATAACGGTACAGTTTTTCCAAATATATCTACCTATACAAAAAATTAATAGGTTCTCGTTCATAAAAATTGAAGTCATCAAAATAATACATAATGTACAAGACATTATAAACAATATAACTAAACGTTTATACTAATATGTAAAAATTCACAAATATCCTTTAAGAAAATAAAAACTCTACAACCTGCAATGATATATCTTAACTATTCAAAAACATTTTTGATTCTTCTATACAAAACTCACAACACATCTATACTAACTGTGATATTTTAATATAAACGCTGTTTAACATCATAAAAGCATTCATAAAATCTCTTATCAATTTTCTCAAACTGTTATTGCACAATCTACGTAATATACATACAAGTTATCCCTAAAACCAAAATACATCAAAAAATAAATACATTAGAGTAATACAAAAACTATTTTTCTTTTAACAATATATATAAGATTATAAAATTCCCTTATACAAACACCCACTTTTCAACTTTTAATAATTCCATAACTCTCTTAATCTGTTGTCTATTTCCTGTGCTTGATTAGATAACTTTTCAGCAAGATCCCGTTTTCCTTGCAATTGCAAATCCAAGATTTCTGTTTGAATACATTGTAAATGATTTAAAAGCATTATTTTTTCTACTTCTTTCTTTGAAACATCTATATTATAGTTTCTATTTTGTAGTAACATAAAATTTGATGTAGACATTTTTTTTGAAACAAAATCTGCTATATCATCTAAATTACTTTTCTTTAACTCTAAAAGTAAAATCTCCTTAGATATCACATGGTTACATAAAGTAACTTTTATATTAATAATATTCTGTTGTAGTCTATATACATCCTTATTACTTATATTAAAATTAGAAAATTGATCAAAAATAATTGGATCATCAAGCAGTTCTGGAAATTCCATTATGATGTATACTACTCTTAACTGATTATATTCTTCTAACAAAAATTCATCATTTATATACTTTAGCTTATTATTTGCTCGGTTAACTGAACTACCACTATCTAAAGTCTTACTTTTATCCTTTGAATACTGTAAATTACGAATTTGAGAATAAAAATATTTCTTGTAATATTTCATAACACTATTATCACCAATCTGGTCAAGATAACGTTTAATTTTTGCTTCTAACATGACACATTGTTCAGGCATAATAGTATTCTTATTAACACTAACCTTAGCAAGCTCATAATCCCAAATGAACTCCGATAATAATTTTGCATTATCTAACAAAGTAATTGCACTATCAATACCACCATTGATACAGATATCATAGGGATCCTTTCCTGTAAAAACATCAACAAATTTTATAATACATCCAGGTTTAACCAAAGATAATGCAAGAGATGCAGATTTAATGGAAGCTATTTTCCCAGCAACATCACCATCCATCCACACTATAATTTCCGAAGTTATTCCCCATAAATATACTAGATGTTCAGAAGTCATTGATGTTCCTAACAACCCAACTACATTACTAATTCCTATCTGATGAAGCATTAGAACATCCATATACCCTTCTACCACTATAATTTTTCCTTGTTTCTTTGCATCACGTATAGCAAGATGTGATGCATAGAGATTTTCTCTCTTTTGAAAAAAAACATTTCCTTTAGAATTCAAATACTTAGGAGTCTGTATATCAACAATTGATCGCCCACCAAACCCTATAACATTTCCAGAAAAATTACAAATAGGGAAAATGATCCTATTATAGAAATAATCTTGATCTTGAGAATTTAATAATCCTGTACTTCTAATATCATCGACATTAAATCCTAAAGATAATAAGTATTTACTCAAACCATATGCTGGAGCATACCCTAACCTAAACTTCTTTACTGTACTACCAAAAATCTTTCGACTTTTTATATATTCTATGGCTATATGATTAGTATACAATTGTTTTTCAAACCACAATGTTGCAGCATCCAATATAGGACTTAAACTTACTTTCTTATTAGTATTTTGTGGCAAATCAATACCATACATCTCTGCTAAGTAGTCTATTGCACCCCTAAAATCTAAAGCATTAATATCAGAAATAAATTGTATAACATCCCCATTTGCTCCACAACCGAAACAATAGTATAACCCCTTCTCATCACTTACAGTAAAAGAAGGTGTCTTTTCACTATGAAATGGACATAACCCAATAACACTATTACCTCTTCCAGTCAATTTAACTCTCTGCCCAACTACATCAGATAGCTTAATTCTACTTTTGATAATATCAACAACATTCATGCTACATACTACAGACAGTATAATCTTTTAATAACAAAGCTATTTTTTTTACTATAATAAATAGAGCTACAATTCACTATAGAATAATAGAAGGTTATGATAACCAAATCTAGCACATAATGCAATTGCAGCCATCTAATTATGATTAGATAAGATTTTAAATAGAGTATAGCACACCATTTTCAATAAAGTCCGTGGAATAACATGCTACTATAAAAACACGGCAGGAGGAATGAAACTTATTGATAATCACAACTACCATAATTTACAAAACACAGGTATTAATGTAACATGAATAAGTGATAGTCAGATGTATCCTAATGGAACACATCACATTATTTTTTTCAGTAGAGCTTATAGAAATACATTCATGCTATCATAAAAAACACAGAAGAAGTATGTGAAACCCATTGATAATTATAATTATTACAACTTAACAAAACATACAAAGCAGTATTAGTGTGACATGGACAAGTATGATTTCATATTTTCTCTCAATCATAGCAAAACTACAACTTTATCGTGGATTTACTAAAAGTACTTTAAACATACTACCCATATTCTCAGTCAATCTTAAAAAACCTGTCATTAAATTCTGTTTTTGAGTTTCTGTAGCATTTTCAATAAGTACTTGTAGTCTTTCTTTAATACCAAAACTGTATAAAAAATCTCTTTGAGTCATAATAATTGATCTGAGAGTAGACAAACTGTTATGTAGTACATCAAAATTTACATATGCAGTTATATCACTTTCTCCTATATTTCTAAATAAATCATTATATCTATGATTCTTTATAGACTGTATAGTACTTTCATATGGGCAATTTACATATCCATAATCAATAATGACTGCTGCCCCACCACTTTGTAAAATCTTATTTTCTATACATTTTATTATAGAAACAGCTTCATCACATATTTCTATTACCGGGTTTTTAATATCACTTGATATTTTAAACATCTTATCTACCCTTCTATAAGCAATTTTAAATTCATTGTTTTCTACTGCAACATACACCTCACACCAAGAATTACCGATATACATAAACTGTCTAATAGGTAAAGCATCAAAAAATTCATTTGCTACAAATAATACCGGATAATCTGGCACATCTTTTATATCCTTACACCAGAATATCTTCTCATCTTTCAAAACACTTCGTTGTAATTTTTCTAATACAGGACTTACTTCAACAAGATAAACAATCGTTGCTGCATGGCATTGTTCAAATTTTTTCAAAACTCTAATGATATCACTTATTAATGTTCCCTTACCAGGTCCTAATTCTACTATAACAAATTTAGATGGATACCCCATTTTTTGCCAACTCAACAATATCCACAATGCAATAACCTCTCCAAACAATTGAGATATCTCAGGAGCAGTAATAAAATCTCCATGAGCACCAAAAGGTATTCGAGTCATATAATAACCATGATGTACATCATAGAGAGCAATTCTTATAAACTGCTCCATTGAGATAGCACCACCGCAATTTAATATAATTTTTTTTAAATAAGAATCCATAATTAATTAATGTATTATTTACATTAACATGATACAATAGAGTAAAATGGGTTGTAAATTTTTATATTACTATGATGTTATCTATTTTTCAGAAACAACTAGGCTGGCAATTTACAGATTATATAGGAAATGGTGTCTATAGCCTGTATAGTGCATTAACTGCTATTAAAGATAAATGCAATCCTTATAGCAAAGTAAATCAATCAGATATCAATATGTCATTTACTACTTTACATAAAAATGACGTCAAAAATGTAATGGGACAAGAGTACAGTAACACAGTAAATGATCTATCTAATGCAGATTTATTAGACCAACCAACAGCTAATGAAGAAATATTATCACAAGATAATAGCAATAGTCATAATATTGAAACTCAGAAATATGACAATAATAACATCATGTTATATGATGAAGAAATTAGCTACGAAATGGCGTATAGTTTATTGCTAAATTTAGTTAACAATGATATTGAATTATTGGAAGAAGCTCTATTAATTGCAAAGACTTTAGTCAGAGAAGGAGTTTTAGTTGCTCCAGAATCTAGAATAAGAAAGAATATTACTCAGATAGTCTTACACAGCATACGTAAGCGAACAGTTCAAAGTTCAGGTTATTCAAGGTAAATGATATGCCAGGTATAAAGAAATTCATTGTCCCATGTGACTTCAGCGGACAAAGTTCTCCTTTTGCAATATACATTGGAGAACCAAAACCAGATAATCACCCTGTACAACATCAAGATAACTGGCTAGCGAAGGAACGTGGCGGCAATATACCAGAAAAGGTTAAAGATAGCTTAGCAAAATTACATGCACTAGCACAGAAAAACGGCATTTGTTTTTCAGATCTTTGCGTATACGCTCTAACAGTTGCTTCTCATAAAAATACCAAGAATTCCTAAAAAATGTATTTATTTAGTTCAAAGCATTATACATGTTTGTTACAAAAACTCATACTCTACATATATAAATAAAAGTAACAAAACAACATGACAGCAAAGTAAATCAAGTAAACTTAAGTATTCCGTTAATATTGTATTCTTTATCAAAGGAATAATCAAAACATATAACGCATACAAAACTGGAAAAAAAACAATACCTATTCTGCTATCATTAGAAAAGTTATTATAAGTAGTGTATTACATAACTATATGTAACTCTATAAAAAAAACAACAAACCCATGCTTCATTTTTCATTAGAAATAGAAATTCCTATTAATATAACAGTAATACTATATACATATTTCACATAAATGATGTTAAACACAAAATAAGATGATTCTTTTCATATAAAAAAACAATAAAGTTATATATCATCGTGCACAGGAATAACGAGCTCACATTAATATAATATTAATACTACTTCACAAAGTTTTAAATGATACTAAAAAATATATTTATATAATGTCATGGTCTTCAAATGCCTCTTCCCATGTTCCTTCTGTAGCAGCACGAGCATATTCTGTAACTCTATTCTCAAAAAAATTAGTATGTTCTACTCCATTTAAAATCTCATCTAACCATAATAAAGGGTTTTTAGTTGCATCATATATAGGCTCCAGATTCAACTGTAATAATCTTCTATTTGCAATATATCTAATATATTCCTTAACTCCTTTAGAAGATAATCCTTCAACATCTCCACAAGCAAATGCTAAATTAATAAACTCATCTTCTAATGAAACAATAATTCTACAGGCTTCATATAACTCTTGTTTTAATGAATCATCCCATATTTCATAATTCTCTTGAATAAAAGTATTAAACAACCTGATTATCGATTCTGTATGTAATGTTTCATCTCTTACAGACCAAGCTATAATTTGCCCCATACCTTTCATTTTTCCAAAACGTTGAAAATTTAACAAGATCGCAAATGAAGCAAATAATTGCAAACCTTCTGTAAAAGCACCGAAAACTGCTAAAGTTTTTGCTACATGTCTTTTATCATTTTTCCTACATTCTTCAAATCTCTGCATATAGTCATATTTTTTCTTCATCACCTCAAACTTCAAAAATGCTTGATACTCAATTTCAGGCATTCCAATAGTATCCAACAAATATGAATAAGCAGCTATATGTATAGTTTCCATATTTGAAAATGCAGAAAGCATCATACATACTTCCGTAGGCTTAAAAATATTTGAATAATGTTTCATATAACAATTATTCACTTCAATATCAGCCTGCGTAAAAAAACGAAAAATCTGAACTAAAAGATTTTTTTCTTTCTCAGAAAGTACCGTTTTCCAATCTTGAACATCATCTGCAAGCGGTACCTCTTCAGGCAACCAATGTATCCTTTGTTGACATAACCAAGCATCATATGCCCATGGATAATTAAACGGTTTATAAATTGGTCGAGAATCTAATAATGACATTTTCAAGTACTATAACAAAACAATATGAATTATAAACTATAATCCAAAAAGAACTATAACAATTATTTGATACAAAAATCAACTAAGATTTTTTATTAAACAATCTAAGTAATAAATATAATTTTTATATATTTTATATAATATTTTCACCTAAAATGTTAAAAAAATAAATTGCATATTAAATTATTTATAATTATACACTAGTCATCTAAATTTTATACGTGCAAATATTATGCTAACACAAGATCAACAAAGAGCAGCAATGAATAATATAACCTTAAAGAAATATGTAACGGATACTACATTAGAAAAGATTGATGAAGCTCTCATAGATATCAGCAATGCGATCCCACTATGCATAGCACTAACACTGGATATTCAACCAGATTTTGCCTCTTTTAAACAAGAAACAACATCCATATTGCAGGAATACAAGGAATGGTTTATTGCAAATCAAATACCAAAGATGCCCCTAATTGATGAAAGAACATCAGATACCCTATGGAAGAGTATACAAGAAATGCACACATTATACCATAAATATCAAATATCAGTTTCTAGTGATGCCAGTACTAATATGCTAAACAGGATAGCATTTCATTCCTCTCCTAATAAGAAAGAGATTACAATAAATAATAACTTCAAGTATAATATTCAATACACCATGTTGACATTACTCATTGATCAATGTTTTGACCTTAATCCCAAATACAGAACAACATATACAAGCGAAATACTATTCAAAACGGTTGAAATTAGAAATAGAATAATGGATCAATTAAAAACAATATTGTTTCAGCATGTACAAAAAAAAACTTTTTTCTCATATGCAAAATATTTACAAAATTTATATAATATGCAAGCGTCATACGCAGTAGAGAAAGATGTTGACCTACTAAGAACAACCAAACAATTTATTGGACTAGAAGCAATCCACATTTTTAACCAAGAAATATTTAGCAACATTAATCTCATTCTAGATAATGGATGTGACATCAATATTAAATGCGACGTTCCAACATATACAAAAATATTCTTAGAAATAAGTGACATACATATTTCTGGTACAGTATATGGCAGTATCTTTAATAAATATGGCAGCATTATCATTACCAATGCAAAAGAAGAATGTAGTCAAAACATAATATCCATATTTGGAACTGTCAGTATCAATGGCAGAATAATTAAGAAAAAATTACCAGATATGTTTACTATTCCACCCAATTTTTGTAGAGATATAAAAGACAAATCTATAATAACTAAACAAACAGACCTCTGCCAAGCAGAAAAACAAATCACATCGTTTTATCCATGGGATGTTATTAATCAAAAAGATGAAAATGGAATACGTGCACTAAATATAGAGTCATTCCATCCTAAGCTTCAACACCATGCTGTTATTGTATCCATAGGATGGCCTATCAATCAACACAACACTACCCCAACTAAAAATGCTGAATCTCTATTTTACAATATAATACACAATGCAAATCATTTAAACATAATAGATGATATCAGTCCGGATAAGAGGTTACCGTGTACTTTTTTTGATCATAGCATACCTATGTTTATTTATAATATACGTATAGAAGACAAAAAATTAATTATTGACAATTTAAGTAAGAGCATAGCACTTTATCTAACATACATAACACACAGTGGTACAAATCTTATATCTAAATTTGGTGTTCATGAGGTAGTAATATATAGCAGAGCTGTAGACTTTTCAATTCTAATACTTCATGATACAGATGTAACTATATTTGGCAAATTTTGCGGTTTATTGCACACAAATAAAGGTAATATTACAATTATAGGACAAGTTAATAAATCTCACATAATATCAAATACTGGATTAATTAAACTCCAAAACAATCCTTCCGATTCCAAAGCATCAATAGCAATTGATAGTGCTATCATCGCTCAATACGGTGCCGTAGAAGTTACTGGTCAATATTCTAATTCTTACATAGACAGTAAAAATATAACTAACAAATCACCAAATACAACTAATGCTATCCCCCCTTCTTCATATCTCACAAGACTTTCAAAAATATTTCATCCCTTTGTTTCAAGAGAGTAAGTGGATTAGTATGATAATACTAACTATCATATTGTCCTGTAATACAGCTTTTTACACTATAAAAAATATAAATAAAACATATTGCTTGAATATAGTAAAGGTTTCATATAAGCAGATGTTTATTTCACATTTTACTATGGTTCTATGTCATTGATATGCTTTACATAGCACTTTATCGCATACAGTTATAACGTTTAAATAAAAAAAATCTAATCTCTTTTATCTTATTATTTCTTATACCAATGTGTAGTCCCATCTTTGTTATCAGAAAGAACTATTCCTCGATCTAACAAAAGCTGACGTATATCATCTGCCTTTTTAAAATCATTACTTGCTCTCGCTTTTTTTCTTTCATCTATTAACTGACTGATTTCTTGATCATGATTATCAATTTTAAACCAATCTTGCCAAGAATGCTGTAAAATACCTAAAAAATTTGCAGTTTTAATAAGAGTTTTTGCTAAACATACCTTTTTCATTATATCAGATGTCTTATTAATCTCTGTAACCATTTCATGTAATATTGAAATAGCTTTTGGAGTATTAATATCATCTTTTAAACAATCAATAACATTACCAGATAACTCAACGCCACTATCCAATGATAAATCAGCATTTATTGAACTTAAAGCAGTATACATACGATTAAGCGACTCTTGAGCATTAGCCACCACTTTACTACTCCAATCTAAAGGTTTCCTATAATGGGCACTCAACAATACATATCTTATCAATTCACCTTTGATCCCATTATCTAATAACTGCCTTACTGTTAAAATATTACCTAAAGACTTACTCATTTTCTCACCATTAACTGTAAGAAACCCATTGTGCACCCAATATTTAGCATAGTAGCTGCCAGGAAAAGCACAACAACTTTGCGCTATTTCATTTTCATGATGAGGAAACTGTAAATCTGCTCCACCACCATGAATATCAAAATTTTCACCCAAATAACAATAACTCATAGCTGAACATTCTATATGCCAGCCTGGTCTCCCTAATCCCCAAGGACTTGACCAACAACCCATTAATTGGCTATCTATTTCAGTGGCAGGTTTCCATAAAACAAAATCCCCTGGATGTTTTTTACCTAACCCCACATCCACCCTACTACCATAAATAAGTTCTGAGATATTACGCCGAGATAACTTACCATAAGAAAGATAAGATTTTATGTTAAAAAACACACTACCATTATACACATACGCATGACCAAGATCTATTAACTTCTGTATTAAATTGATCATAATATCTACATTATCAGTCGCTCTTGGCTCATAGGTTGGGTCTAAACAGTTAAGCATTTTCATATCTTCATGAAATGCTCTTGTATAAATTGAAGTAACATCATATATATTCTGCTTACTACTTTGTGCAATATTAATAATCTTATCATCAACATCAGTAATATTTCTTACATAAGTCACTTTAGGATATAGCAATTTTAATAACCTAAATAGCACATCATATATAACTATTGATCTAGAATTCCCAATATGCGCAAAATCATAGACTGTAGGACCACAAACATAAACCTTCACATTATTACTATTTAAAGGAATAAAAGGTTCCTTAATGCCAGTTAAAGTATTGTATATGATCATGTAAATTTCGATAAAAAAGAAAACATATTTATAACAAGCTTGGGACCTAAAGTAATTACCATTAGAGTAACAATAATACCAAACAATGACACTATTACCCCAAGAATCACCATGACACCATCTTTATTAAGCATGCCCAAAGACATAATCGACACACCGCCTGCTGGTATAAAATTTGTTAAAGGTAAAGGTATAGCTATTGATATAGCACATAAAAGAGAAATAAAAGCTATAACCTTCTCTCCAAAACTATTAAATATAAATAATAAACGAGGCTTTGTAAGTTTTTCTGCTTTTCTCAATATAGGAGCAGTTTTTTCAATAATTAAAGCTAAAGTCACACGTTTAAAAGACTTTTTTTCCAACCATTTAGGCATCCAAGGAGTCCGTAACCCAAGCAACATTTGGAATGAAAATATTAATAAAGGTATAGAGAATATTGTTGTATACCCTGGAGGTACAGGTATAGGAATCGAAAGAGGTAATGAAAATAACAACATTAATATCCCAAAACCACGAGCATGAAGTGCAGATTTTAATTCAAATAATGTAATCTTATCTATATCAGTGTTATTTGTAACTTCTTCCAATAAATCTGAAACTGCTTTATTCTTTTTGTGTGACATATATATAAACTCATTTCAAAAACTATACAACATACTCCTAAGAAAAATAACACATATAGTTAATAACATTTACTATACATTTTCACTATCTACAAGTAGTAAAAATATTATTTAACAATAGTATGTTTAACATATAATAAAATTTCTTAAGTTTACATCAAACATAAGTACATCTTAGAAATAATATTTTAACTTATTAAAACTAATTTACAACATCACAAGTGTAACAAGTTATATAAATAGTATACTTCAAGTACTTTTTAAGTTTACATGAAAGTAATATCTAACATAAAATATCTAGTAAATGTTATTAACTATATATTAATATAGCTTTATTGAAAGAAAAACACCTAATAATATGTTCAAGTTGTTTTAAATACATATACACGTTATATATGTAGTAACCTATATCTGTTCTTTTTATATTAGAAATCTATACTTTAAATATCCTAGTAAATAATATTTCATAATACATTAAATTGTAAATTCATATCAGCATCCTAAAAATTAATTGCATTATACTTTAAAGAAGTATAATAGTATTTTAACAAAAATAATTTACTATATAATAGTCAACTAGCGCAGCTAAAAAAATGCTTAATAATTTCAATCAAAAGATTATTGATTCAGTTTTAGAATTAATAAAACAGGAAGATGACCATCTATTTAAAAGCTTTGTTAAACAATTCTACAGTTTCTCTTACAATAGCAATATTACATTAGATACTAACTTTTTTTTATTCATAGCACGCGATTTATATGAACTTATCAAGATTAAACAACCTAAAGAAAGTAAAGTAAAAATATTCAATGTAGAACAACAAAACAATGATATAACAAGTAATGCAACTATTGTTGAAATCATAAATGACAACTTACCGTTTATAGTTGACTCTATTATCATTGCAATAAAGAAACACCATGCATCAATATATTATTATACAAATGCTGTGCTAAATATTAAACGAGAAGAAGAACATATACATACAATATCACCTGCACAATCTTGTTCAAACCATGAAACAAGCGAGTCAATAGTATACTTTACTATTAGTAATGTCGATGAAGAATCTCATAAATTATTAAAACACGACATCGAACAAAACCTACAATTAGTTAGCTACTGTGTTAATGACTGGAAATCAATGTTATACCATTTTGATTCAGCATTGAATACTATGAAAGCTTTTCATAGCAATTCTATAGAAGAAGAAATTACATTTCTAGAATGGTTAAGAAAAGACAATTTTATTTTTTTAGGATATGAAGAGTATGTTGTAAATCAAAACAAGTTAGTGATTAATACTAAAACTAGTCTTGGACTACAGCGAGTCAATACATCAGATGAATCTACTAAAAATTTACCTGAATCTAAAAAACATATATATATCATACAATCTAACATTTTATCTACTGTGCATAGATATGAATACATGATTTGTATAGGACTGAGAATATTTACTCAAGACAATATTTTGATAAAAGAACATTGTTTTTACGGATTTTTTGCCTCCATAATTTCATTTCAAGATGCAAATTCTATTCCATTAATTCGCAGTAAAATAAAAGCAGTAGAAAAGAAAGCAGGATTTACTATAGGTGGACATAGTAATAAAGCATTGATTGATATACTACAAAGGCTGTCTAGAGACGAATTATTTCAATTTTCCGAAGAAGAACTATTTAAAATTTCAATTGGAATACTGTCTTTAGCTAACAACCCAAAAATTAAACTTTTCATAATAAAAAGTCAAAGTCATAACTTTATAAATTGCATCATTTTTATACCAAAAGTCTTAGCAAGCACTGAACTTGCAAATAAAATGAGTTGCATATTAGAACAGATGCTCACAGGTAAAGTTGTCAACAATCAATATAACATGTTAAATGAGTATAATTTAGTCAGGTTGCAGTTTATACTAAAAGCACGAGATAAGTTATTTAGTGATTTTTCGGAATCAGAAATCGAAGAAAAACTAATTGCAGCATCTAGGAGATGGGAAGACAAATTGCAAGATGTCATGTACTGTAATTTAGGATCTATAAATCCATTTCTACAATATCTGACAGCATTTCCACCGAGCTACCAAGAATATTTTAATTCAAAAAGCGCTTACCATGATATAATAAAATTAGAGCAAGTTTGTAAATATAATACTAGTGAAGCTGACCTTTATTTAATAAAAAATAGTGTTCATTATCAGTTAAAAATATACATACCTCAAGAAAGTAATCTTCAACTTTCAGAAATACTGAGTATAGTAAAAAAAATGGGAACAAATATAATTCTACATCATAGCTATACTATTACAGCCAAAATTACCGTATATTTACATCACTTTATACTATCAAATACAAAACAATCCTTTGACCATAACAGTATCAAACAACAATTTGAAACCACAATCAAAAAAATATTTGCTAAAGAAATAGAAAATGATTACTTCAATAGTTTAGTCATATTAGCTAACTTAAATTGGAGAGAAGTTATGCTGATAAGAGTCTTAAGTAGATATTTAAAGCAAGTATCATTTAACTATAGTCAAATTTATACTCAGAAAGTTGCTATTAAATACCCAAAAATTTTATTCCATTTTATCAAACTATTTGAAGCTAGATTTAATCCAGCATTAATTAACAATCAAGAATCTAGATCCATAGAAAACAAAATTAATGAGCTATTACTAGAAGTTATAGATGTAGTACATGACCACATTTTACGATGCATATACGCATTAATTTTAGCAATTTTACGTACAAATTATTATAAAGGAAAAGATTACCTATCTATAAAATTAGACTCAAGTAAAGTACCAAACATACCTCTACCATGTCCCTTTAGAGAAATATATGTATACTCTAATTTATTTGAAGGTATACACTTACGAGGTGGAAAAGTTGCACGTGGAGGAATTAGGTGGTCTGACAGAACAGAAGATTTTCGCACAGAAATATTAGGATTAATGAAAGCACAAATGACAAAAAATTCTGTGATTGTTCCAGTAGGGTCTAAAGGAGGATTTATCTTAAAACGTACACAAAAAAATGCAGCTTTATCAAAAAGTACTGCTGTAGAATGCTATAAAAATTTCTTAAGGGGTATATTAGATATTACTGACAACATTATTGATGATAAATACGTCACACCTAATGATATTATCAAATATGATGAATATGACCCATACCTAGTAGTTGCAGCAGATAAAGGAACTGCTACATTTTCTGATTATGCAAACGAAATTTCTGAAGAGTATAATTTCTGGCTAGGGGATGCTTTTGCATCTGGAGGATCAATAGGATTTGATCATAAAAAAATGGGTATTACAGCAAAAGGAGCATGGGTAGCAGCCCAAAGGCATTTCTGGCTTATGGACAAAGATATATATAATGAACCATTTACAGTGATTGGTATTGGAGATATGTCTGGAGATGTATTTGGCAATGGAATGCTATTATCTGATAAAATACACCTAATTGGAGCATTTAATCACAGTCACATCTTTGTTGATCCATCACCTGATCCCCAAAAAAGCTTTCTTGAACGTAAGAGGTTATTTAACTTAACTAGTTCTTCATGGGAAGATTACGATAAATCATGCATTTCAAAAGGTGGAAAAGTTTTTAACCGCAACTCTAAAATACTAGACTTAACCCCTGAAATAAAAGCACTATTTAATATTAGTGAAGACCAGATTTCTCCAAATACACTTATCAGGCACTTATTAAAAGCAAAAGTTGATATGATATGGAATGGAGGGATAGGAACATATATTAAATCTTCACAAGAAAGTAATGCTGCAGTAGCAGATAAAGCCAACGACGCACTGAGAATTAATGGATTCGAAGTAAAAGCTGCAATGATAATAGAAGGTGGGAATTTAGGATCTACACAACTTGGAAGAGTTGAATATGCTAATAACGGAGGAAAGATCAATACTGATTTCACAGATAACTCTGGAGGAGTGATATGTTCTGACTTTGAAATCAATATAAAAATATGTCTAAGACTAGCAATGCAAAACAACTATATTTCTTTAGCTGAGCGTAATAAGATACTAGATGATATAATGCATGAAGTACCATCAATAGTTTTAGAATCACATAATAAACTAGAAACAAAAGCTTTAATGTTAGAATGTATACAAGCACATAATCGAATAGAACAACATCACAGATTGTTAAAATATCTAGAAAAGATTCAAGTATTAAATCGAGATATAGAATTCTTACCAAGTGATGAAGAAATCACAAAAATGAGTGCTGAAATGAAAGGATTTACCTGTCCTCAAATTGCAATATTAATAGCATATACCAGAACATTCATAAAAAATGAGGTTATGCTTTCTAATATTTTCCATCATTCAAGCAATTTATCAGGTTTATATGAATCCCAATATTTGCTATCTTACTTCCCACAATATATAAGAGATAATTTCGCACAATACATAAGGCAGCATCCTTTAAAAAAAGAGATATTAGCAACGTGTATAGTGAACGACATAGTAAATAGAATGGGATGTATCTTTGTAAATCACATCATTGAAAACATCGGTATTACTGTTGAAGACATAATCAAAATATATGTTATAACAACCCACATGTATAACTTATATGAAATATGGAAAACATTAGATGAGCTGGATAGCAAAATTCACATTAATGTATACACATCCTTAATTAGAGAAGTACAAAAATTTATAGGACAAGTTACCTTCTGGTTTATTAAGAACTCTTCCAAAATTACAAATATAGACACAAAATTAGAAGAATTATCATCACAAATATCCTTACTCGAAGAAAATATAGAAAGCATTTTATGTAATGAATCTCTAGAAATATACAACCATACTTTATCCTCTCTAAGTGAACACAATATTGAAGAATCAATCATAAAAAAAATCACAAAATTAAAATTCATGACCGCTTTCCTCGATATAATACATCTAACAAATACTTCAAACTCACCACTGTTAGCTGTAGGAAAAATATATTTTCAGTTGAGATCATTGTTAAATTTTAGTCGTATACGTGACCTTGCAGCACATATGGAATCAAATTCCTCATACTGGCAGCGTATTGCTATTAGAAATTTACTTGATGATCTAAATGACTATCAATCTATAATAACAGAAAATATTCTAAAACAGATAGAACCTACACTATCACTAGCAGTAAAATTGGATAAGGTACAAAATATAATTAATGATATAATTCAAAGTTGGTATATAAACAATCAAGAAAGATTGAACAGATATTATAACTTTTTAAATGAAATCAATACAACTCAACTTGATTTAAGTAAATTAATGCTTATAATAAAGTCTCTTGATATGTTTATTAGTTGAAACAATTTTTAATGTTTAGTGTTGGTATATCGGAAATTATTGTCATAATTTTAATAGTATGTTTGGTGATTAACCCAAAAAAACTCCCTTTTTTAACAAAAAGCCTAGGAACTTACTATAAAAAATTTGTAGATACAAAAGGTGAGATACTTAATTACTTTAATAAAATTTACATAGATTGTACAGGAGAACAAAATGATAATGTTACCATTAAAGAAATAGTAGGAGATGATGGAAAAATATATAAAAGTTATGAAATAAAAAAGATATCAAGTAAAAAAAAAGATATATGACTGCAAAAGTATTAATAGTAGATGACTTACCTGCAAATATAAAACTACTGCAAGCTAAGCTCATAGGTGAATATTACAATGTTTTAACAGCAACAAATGGAATGGATGCAATAAGAATTGCTGAAGAAAAACATCCAGACATAATACTATTAGATGTTATGATGCCAGAAATGGATGGATATGAAACCTGCAAGAGATTAAAATCTAATCCAGCAACTACGTATATTCCAATAGTAATGGTTACAGCTCTTGATAATACATCAGACAATAGAGTAAGTGGTCTCAGTTATGGTGCAGATGATTTCTTAACAAAACCTATAAACGACATGGCTCTGTTTGCACGCATTAGATCATTAACAAGGCTTAAGATGGTTATAGACGAGTTAAGGTTAAGAGGGAAAACAAACGTAGATATGAGCGTACTACATAATAACATGATGGATTATGCAAATAAAATTGACGATGCTAGCATTCTAATTGTTGATGAAGATATTATCCGATCTGAACACATAAATAACGTCCTGCAGAAATCTTTTCAACAAACTGTAGTTTCACATAACATAGATCAAGCATTAACTTTAAGCAATATACAAAATTATGACTTAATCATTATTGATTTAGAATTCTCTGGAGACGGATTGAGACTATGCTCACAATTACGCAACAAAATTGAAACACGTTACACTCCTATTCTAGTTTTACTTGATGATCATGAAAATCCAAAGTTATTAAGTAAAGCTTTTGATATAGGAATTCATGATTATATTACAAGTCCTATAAACAGCAATGAACTTATCGCAAGAGTAAATGTCCAAGTAAAAAGGAAAAGATACCAAGATGCTTTGAGAATCAATGTAGACACTAGCATAACAATGGCTATAACTGACCCTCTAACAGGATGCTATAATAGACGCTATTTTGATATACATTTCCATAATATGGTAAATGAATTACTACAAAAGGATAAAAATTTATCTTTAATGATACTAGATATTGATCATTTTAAAGAAGTTAATGATACATTTGGACATACTGTTGGAGATGAATTATTGCAACAGTTTAAAAAACGAGTATCAGATAATATACGCATCACAGATCTATTAGCAAGATTTGGTGGAGAAGAATTTGTTGTAATATTACCAGATACAACAATTACTACAGCAGAACAAGTAGCCACACGAATTCTTACTGTAATAGAAAAAACTCCTTTTAAAACAAGTGTAGGTGATATAAACAAAACTGTCAGTATTGGTGTAGTCGAAGTACAGAAATCTGACATCGACAACATAAAACAATTGATAGACAGAGTTGACAAATGCCTCTATGAAGCAAAAAATACAGGGAGAAACAAAGTTATTACGTGTTATTCATAAAGTTTAACAAAGTACTTGTTATATTTTTGTACTTTCTAGATCAATTGTAATTTACAAAGTATAGGCACGCTTTATGACATTCTGAAATTTATATCTTATAAATTTTAGTAATTTTCAAAATATGAATAAAATATAAGATCTTAAAAATGCTTTATATACATAGTATCACCCACAGAAAATTTCTATACACCACTATGAAAGTACTTTTTATTAATTAAATATATACTATCCAATTACAGTTTTAATTTTAAAGAATCAGATAGTTCTAAATTTCATTTGTAGTTTATAAACACATTATACTTTAGAGCCTATACACTTAGCAATAACTGAATATACCATTTATATAACCCTTACAGTAACTACAAGTAGATGTCATATTATTGAACATTTATAAATACAATGCTTTTAATATAAGTTTTATATTTCTACTCATAACAACAACTATAACAATTTCTCTAAATATAGAATTGTATCTTCCATATAAGATGGGATAGGAGCAGTAAATGTTAACTCTTTAGTCCCTATGTAAATTGATAAAAAAGATGCATGTAATTGTAAGTGATCATTTAATATATGTTTACAAAATTTACCATATTTCTTATCACCAATAATAGAGCACCCAATTTGTGATAAATGTATCCTAATTTGATGCTTTCTTCCAGTAATAGGCTTCAATTCAAGCAATCCAACATCATAAGGTAACTTCTTCAATACAGAAAATAAAGTAATAGCTTCTTGTAAACATGAGTTATTAATTTTTTCTAAAGGAAGACTATGTTTGTTCTTAATAATAGAATGATTAATCTGACCAATATCATTTTCTGGAATCCCTTGGGTCAATGCTAAATATTTCTTTCTTACCCTTCTATTCTTAAATTCTTGCATAATTAACCTGGATACTCTTGCATTACGAGCTAATATCAAAACACCGCTAGTATCTTTATCCAATCTATGAACAATTTTCATAGATTCTCCATCTATAATTTTATCTACAATATCACTAATACTAACTTTAACCTTAGTACCACCCTGAACAGAAATGCCAGCAGGTTTATTAATCACCAATACATTATCATCTTCATATAAAATATTATTACGAATCAAACTAACTAGAAAATCACTATCAGCCTCAGAAATTTTTTTAGTTTGTTTCTTTTCACAGATAACCTCATTATATTTTATATAAATTACATTCCCAACATTAACCCTTGTATCAGATTTTACCTTCACATTATCAAGTAATATCACACCCTTACGTAAAAACTTCTCAACCAAAGATTGAGGGATTTTTAATTCTCTTCTAATAAACTTATCTATTCTTACATTCTGATCATCTTCTTGTACAGTATAATATTTATCTATCATCACCCAAGTTTTTAAAATAGCATACAAAGGAACCACAAACTCTTAACAAAATCTATACTTAAACTAAACACACATATGTACACACCCACTAGGTTCCACAATTCACTAGAATTACGTCTTTCTTACAACATTTACTTATTATTATCCAAGCTTTTTAAAATAGCACATAAAGGAATAACTAACCTTTAATAAACTCCCACAACCTAAAAACATACACATCACTTATCAACTTCTATCATTTTACTACTCAGAAATCATAATAAAATACAATCCATTTATAAACCAATCACATGATAATACCATAACCTCTGCCAAAAAACATACTACAATAATACAAAATTTCCTCTGCATTTATTAATGTAGGTCCCTAACATATCCACGTTAAGCTGATACTACATTTTGTAAAATAAGTAAATGTTTAACTTATAGCAGATTATGAATAAATTTTTCTGCATTGCAATATCAAGCTATCCTAAAAAAGACAACATAGAATATCTAATACTAAATTTTATAACTTTACTTACTCATTATTAAATTTCTTTCTTAAATAATCACATAAGGTAAAATTACTAGCTATAAACAAATCATTATCACATACAATTTTGCCTTTACTTTCTTCAACAAATAACTTACCCACAGCAGCTTGATATTTATTAATATTAGAATAAATTAAGGCATCATAAGATGCTGAACACAAATAGGAAAATCCCAAAGCCATAGAACCCATAGCACGTATTATAACAGCCTGAGAATTAAGCTGACTATCAATCATACCAACACTAAGATGTGTAATAACAAAATCAATTACAGCCCTACTTATACTTTGTTTATTTCCTACATGCATTTTTATATAACGAGATTGCACATTTTCTGAGAAAGCACCTACCCCTTTTTCTACGTAAAAAGTTTCTTTCAGTATTGGAGCATCAATTATAGCAGCAACAGGCTCTCCATGACGAAAAAAAGCAATTAACGTAGCAAAATAAGGCAAATAATTTATAAAATTAGTTCTACTATCTATTGGGTTAACAAACCAAAAATTTTCTCCAACCTCAGATACATTTCTAGTATCATCAAATATAATTCCATAATCTTGTCGATAACTATATAATCCATCAGTAATAATTTTTTTTGACCTCAAATAAGCAGATCGAGTAAAATTACTTGCAGCAGTATAAGAAGATTGCATATACCGGATTTCACTAAAATCTCTAATTAAAGCCCTAGATGATTGTCTCACTGATTTTAACATAATATTAGTAACAGAAGAAAAAATTACAGACATTTACAACTCCTTACTTTTAATATGACTCTATAATTAAGTAGCTACCCAACATATAAATAGAACTCAATAAATAGCCAGATACATTTTTATTTACAACGTCTTTATAGACACAAACAAAGAATAGAACTAGTCCAGCATATGTTGCAGAACATGCCCTTCTACAAGAATACAAATATTAAATTAATTAACACTATCCCTTTGCTCGCTCATAATAGCTATCATCTGGAGTATACACAACTATTTTATCTCCAGGCTTAATAAATGTAGGGACGCTAATACGTTGATTATTTTCTAACATTGCTACTTTATAAGCAGAAGAAGAAACTGTCTGCCCTTTAATGACAGCTTCGGTTTCAACTACTTGAAGAGTTACATAATCTGGCACCTTAGCAGATATTATTTCTCCATTATAAAACACTAAAGTAATAATAATATTATCCTTCAAATATACACTCTTATCGCCTAATATATCTTTACTAATTGTAAGCTGCTCATAAGTCTTAAGGTGCATGATAGTAATCATTGAACCATCACCATAGATATACTGATAATCAGATTCATCAACAATAGCCCGCTTTATATCTCCATCTGCACGAAACCTCTCATGCTGTTTAGTACCAGTTTTTAAATTTTTCATTTCAGCTTGTATATAGGCTCCACCTTTACCTGGCTGAGTATGCATAACTTTTACAACTAAATACAAAGCATTATTATGTTCTAATATATGCCCAGGCCTAATATCACTCCCTCTTTCCGCCATCTTTCATAAACAAAAAACTACAACTTCGGAATTTTATTCTTAAAGCACAAGTAATTCAAGAAAAATAAATACCTATAGTAACTTTACTCATAAATATATCCTGTTATCAATTATATAACAAGGACCTTTTATCAATCATTTAGTATAAGTTCATACCAATTTTTATTAAGATTTTATTTTATACATAACATCTTACCAATGACTAGAACACATAATCATCATATAAATTAAAAAAAAATAATAATAAGCTTAGATGAGATTTAGAATGAACACATATAGTAAATTATAATGTATACTAACAGCAATCCTTTAATATTAATAATCTTATAATTATAATGGATATATCAATGATATATATTTTAATATACCAATTATAATAAACACAATTTACCAGTCATAATTTTAGTGTTTAAAAATAGAACTGATAACTACAACTTTCAACATTTATAATATAAAATTATCATATTTCAACTAATATGTTACACTCTTTATAAAAAAATTATGTTAGAATTCGAACTTACTGTACAAAATCTATATACCAGAGAAGGTTTAGTAAAATTAGATAATCTATTTTTATCATATCTACAGTCTAATAACGAAGATCTACACAACGTATTAATTAAAGAGCGTCAGAAAGATATTAAATCTGACAATACATCATGTATTATAGACCTTTCATATATGGTTGAGAGTTTCATAGCAAAATTATTTAAAATTGAAAATGAAGTAGTAACACAACAAAATGCACACAAAGAATTTTCAGAAATATATAAATGTAAAAGATTATTTATACAACGTTATGCTCTTAAAAAATATCCAAACATTAACAATTTAGACATATCAGAAATAATACAGCAAATTAGCCAGATATTTAAACTACCTATTCAAGAGAAAGAATTTGTTCAACAAGTATTACTATGGTTTGAAGATCAAGAAAAATATTCAGAAAACCTAGACATTACAGCTAAATACGCTGCATATATGGTACATTCGAAATCAGATAGTATTTTATTCAATGTACCAAACAAAATAGATTTTAACAATTTAGTTCCTACAACGACAAAAATTATCAACAACAATACAACTGTAATGACATCAGAGCGTCTCAAACGCAGATATGGCTTTAGCCTCACCCATAAAGAACCTAGCTTATATCAAGCCTTAAATGACTGTCATTATTGTATTTTTTGCCACAAACAAAATAAAGACAGTTGCTCAAAAGGATTATTAGAAAACAACAATTCATTTAAAAAATCAACACTATCCATAGAATTGCATGGCTGCCCTTTAGAAGAAAAAATATCAGAAATGAACTTACTAAAATCGCAAGGATATACTATAGCAGCGTTAGCAATTGCTATGATTGATAATCCGTTATGTGTTTTAACAGGATATCATATTTGTAATGACTGCACTAAATCGTGCATTTACCAAAAACAAGATCCTGTAAACATACCAATGGTTGAGACTCAAATTGTCAACAATGTTCTCGCTTTAAGTTATGGATTTGAAATATACTCATTACTCACCAGGTGGAATCCTATAAATTTTGAACGACCATTCCCTCAAGTACATACAAATAAAAATATACTGGTCATAGGGCTAGGTCCAGCAGGAATTAACCTATCACATCATCTTCTAAATGATGGACACACTGTTGTTGCAATAGACGGATTAAAAATTGAACCTTTACCACAACATATTTCCGGAGTTACTCAATTCGGAGAGAAAACAGAATTCAAATTAATCAAAAATGTAAAAACAGAATTATACGAAAATCTAAATGAACGTGTACCTCACGGATTTGGAGGAGTGTCTGAATATGGGATTACTGCAAGATGGAACAAAAATTATCTAAAAATAGCAAGGCTGATACTAGAGAGAAGAAAAAATTTTGCAATGTATGGAGGAATAAGATTTGGCAGTACATTAACAACAGAAAATGCTTTTGAAATGGGATTTCACCATATTGCTCTCGCAACAGGATCCGGCAGTCCAAATATAATCAATGTACATAACTCTTTGGCACGAGGAGTACGCATGGCATCAGACTTTTTAATGTCACTACAATTGACTGGGGCTGCAAGAATAAATTCAATTGCCAATTTACAAATCAGACTACCCATCATCATCATAGGCGGAGGATTAACAGCAATAGATGCAGCAACAGAAGCTCTTGCATATTATCCATTGCAAGTAGAAAAATTCCTTACAAGATACGAAGCACTGACAAAAATTTATGGCAAATCACACATAGAAGCAAACTGGACAGAAGAAGAAAAAATCATTGCAAATGAATTTTTAAGCCATGCAATTCAAATCAGAAAAGAAAAAATATTAGCTAAAGCAGAAAATAGACAAGAAAAAATTATCGAGCTACTACAATTATGGGGAGGAGTTACTATTGTTTATAGAAATCAGTTGTTAGATGCTCCAAGTTATAAATTAAATAGTGACGAAATAAACAATGCACTAGCAGAAGGAATATACTTTATAGAAAATTTACAACCATATAAAATGATAACTGATCAGTACAATCACATAAGTAATATTATATTGATTGATCAATACAATAATAAAAAAACACTTCCTACAAAAACCATCATAATTGCAGCAGGGACTAAACCAAACTTAATTAGCATAAAAGAAAATCAACAATTTTGTGCATTAGGTCAAGATTTCACCCATACCTTTGATTTACAAGGCAACAGCATAATAATAACTGCATCTCCAAAATTTACAAAAAAAGATAGCATATTTATATCACATGATAAAAAAATTAGTATTTTCGGAGATCTACATTTGCCATATAGAGGCAGTGTAGTTAAAGCAATGGCAAGTGCTAAAAATGGATATCCAATTATAACACAGATATTAAAACAATGTTCACCAACAAAAGAGACCCAATTACTAACAAAACTAAACCACAAGCTAAAAGCATATATAGTAAACATAGAACATATTACAAAAACTATCACTAAACTTACTATTTTAGCTCCTCTTGCAGCAGCAAATTTTAAACCTGGACAATTCTACAGATTACAAAATTTTGAATGTAACAGCTTAAATATAGAAAATACACAATTAGCAATGGAAAGCTTAGCATTAACAGGAGTTTCTGTAGATAAGAAGAAAGGATTAATATCAACTATAGTATTGAATACAGGAGGATCTAGCCATTTATGTAATTATCTTAAAAAAAACGAACCTATTATTTTCATGGGCCCTACTGGAACCCCAACAGAAATTCCTCACAATCAAAACATAATCTTAATAGGTGGAGGAGTAGGCAATGCTGTATTATTCTCAATAGGCAAAGCATTATTATCAAATAACTGTAAAGTTTTATATTTTGCAGGATATAAAAAAGTAGAAGATGTATTTGAACCATCATCTATAGAAGAATCATCAAATACTGTAGTATGGTGTTGCGATGAAAAAATGATTGAACCAAGAAGAACCCACGATAAATCTTATCACGGAAATATAATTGATGGCATAATTCAATATAACAATCATTTGTCAAAAGATACTGACATACCCTTAGATTCTGTAGATCGAATTATTATCATTGGTTCAAGCCATATGATGGATGCAGTATCACATGCTATATTCAATCAGTTACGTATTCTTTTTAAAAAAGAGATTAAAGTTATAGCATCCATTAATTCTCCCATGCAGTGCATGATGAAAGAAATATGTGCTCAATGTTTACAAAAACATATAGATCCAATAACAAAGCAGGAAAATTTTATATATAGCTGTAATAATCAAGACCAGTATGCAAATTACGTAGATTTCAAATTCTTAAGTGAAAGACTTAAACAAAATAACTTGCAAGAAAAATGCACCAAACAGTGGATAGATTACTGCCTACATAAATTATGACTAAATAAAAACACTACTTAACACCTTCCTTATGAATTACACAACACACTCAGCGCTTCTATATTAAATTTTACTAAATGTCACCTAGAAAGACGTACTAAACAGTAAGTAGATTCCTACATATTATAAACTTAAATAAGATAATATCTTTTCCTTAAGTTTCCCAATATATTTAACATCTCTTTTAATCCTTAATGCTTCATTCAACCATAATCCAAGCAAATATATTAAGTAGTAAAATAGATTGTTACTGATATAAATTACAACTAAATAAAAACATTGACGTAACACCTTACCTATGACACTACTCAAATATACTCAATATTCAATTGATATCAACTCTATACACTATAAATTCTTCATTTCATTATTACAAAAATTACTAAGCTAGTATTGTTAGTAGAATATTTAAAAATTCTGACATTTTACAACTAACATGATAAATAAAAATACTGCTAAAACTTTAAATAGCAAATTTAATTATACTAATTGAGATCCACATTCTTAGTATTAAAATAACACACAAAACAGCGCAACTGTAACGGTATATCTATAAATTACATAAATCTATCAAATATTAATTGCATAAAATATTGCAAAGTTTATAATCTCTTAAAAAGTCTGAGGTCGAGTAATGCTTTACAATTTTATTCATAACATCCACAGGGAGGGATATATATTTATAATGATATCATTCCTTATGTCTTGCATTGGATTTGCTATTTCTTGCAGCTTAGGAATAATTTGTTTAGTTATGTCATTATTGTGCATATATTTTTTTCGTGACCCTGTACGTGTAGTACCAGAAGGAGATAATCTAGTTCTTAGCCCAGCTGACGGTGTAATATTAGACATTAAGGAAGTCAACTCTCCTATGGATAACTCTACACAAGTAGTATGCATTAGTATTTTTTTAAACATATTGAATGTTCATGTAAATCGAATTCCTGTATCTGGAATTATTAAGAGTACAGAATATATACCAGGAAGATTTTTATTAGCTTCGCTAAATAAGTCAAGTGAGTTAAATGAGAGACAAAGGTTAGTTATTGAATCTAAACTTGATAGCCACTCGATTATTATAGATCAAATTGCAGGATTAGTAGCGCGACGTATAGTATGCAATGCATACGAAGGTCAAAATGTTAATTCCGGTGAGAGATTTGGTATTATTAGATTCGGCAGTCGGGTTAATCTGTATTTACCATTAAGTGTCCACGTATCAGCATTTATAGGACAAACGGTTATAGGTGGAGAAACTATTTTAGCATACCTGCAAGAAGCTCCTAAACAATTAACAGTTAAGTCTATATAATAATATGAAAGAGGAACAAAGTGGCAAGTTTTTTCCTATCGCTAGGTTATTTCCTAATATAGTTACCCTATTAGGTTTATGTGCTGGTTTGACCTCTATAAAATTTACCTTTATTGGTAAATGGGAGTCTGCTGTCATGTTTATCATCATAGCAGCACTCATAGATGGAATGGATGGTAGGATTGCCAGATTACTTAATTCCACTAGTGGTTTTGGTGCTCAGCTTGATTCTTTTGCAGATTTTTTAAATTTTGGCGCTGCTCCGGCATTTTTATTATACTTTTGGTCTCTCAAGCAAATTAAAGTAATAGGTTGGATGCTAGTGATGATGTTTGTAATGTGTATGTCAATTAGACTTGCCAGATTCAATATGTCTTTATACGAAGAAAAAAAATTAGATTGGCATAAATTTTTTTTTGTAGGAGTACCTGCACCACTGGGAGCAGTATTATCATTAATTCCAATAATGCTAACTTTTTACTATCATGATAATCATTGGTTAGTTCAAAACTTATCTGATCAAAATAATGTAGCAATATATTTTGCTGTTATTGCATTCTTATCAGCAAGCAATATTCCTACATTTTCTGCAAAACATCTCTATATACCAAAAAACTTATCTTATATATTCATTCTACTGTTTGGTATATTTATTGTATTTGCAATAACAAAACCATGGATAACATTTCCAGTTGTTGGAATGATGTATATATTATCAATCCCCGTAAGTAGTGCACTATACATATATATTATGTATAAAACTAAAGGCAAGCCAATAAAATAGTACCATATATATAGATCACTATGATAAACCTTGGGCCTACAGACTTTTTTCCATATCTCTCTAAAATATTAGAGTCCATTTTTTCTCTTACAGTATTCCGAATTCCATTAATTATTCTATGGATAATATATCTAGGAACATTTTGCACTATAAAATTTAAATTCATCAATATAAGACTTTTCAAACACGCTCTAAATATTTTAATAAATTCGCCTAGAAATAAAAACAATTATACTATTTCTAATATTCAAGCATTTATCACAGCAATATCTGGTACTATAGGATTAGGAACAATTTCAGGAGTAGTTATAGCAATTTCCACAGGAGGTCCAGGAGCAGTATTATGGATGATAATAATAGGCATTTTAGGCATGTCAGTAAAATTTGCCGAAGTAACATTAGGATTTAAATACTATTTACTAGAAAAGCAAAATAATATAGGAGGTCCCTTTCAATACATCAGATGTGGATTAGCTGAACTAGGATTAGTGAAAACAGGAAAAATAACAGCATACATATACGCTATTATCATGATAATAGCTATGTCTTTTGGAGGAATATCATTTCAATCAAATCAAGCAACTATACTATTAAGCAACACTTTCCATCAAGTAAACTGTAGTATTATTGTTTTAATATTAACATTATTAAGTGGATTAGTGATAATGGGAGGAATAACACGCATTGCAAAAATCATGACAAAACTGTCCCCTATAATGGTGATACTATACATAACCATATGTACAGCTATTATTATTAGTCATTTAGACCAACTACTCTCTACACTAAGTATAATGTTACATGGAATGATAGGAGGAAATAGTGTCACTGGAGGAGCAATAGGATCCCTTATTGCAGGAGTTAGAAGATCAGTTTTTGCAAACGAAGCCGGAGTTGGAACTTCTCCCATAATACATGCTTCAACAAATGACACTGAACCTGCAAGAGTAGGATGCACTGCAATGCTTGAACCATTTATTGACACTGTACTTGTATCATTTATTACAGGAATAGTAGTCATACTCACTGGATCTTATAACCACATAAATAGTAGCAGTAGTGCAATAACAATTAATAATATATTTTCTAATATTTGTCCGATTTGTGAATACGTTATATTTCCTTTTATTGTATTTGCTTTTGCATTTTCATCAATTATCACATATTCCTATTACTGTGAAATATCATGGAAATATATATTTGGAAGTTCACGTCATATTATATTATGTAGAACACTTATAATGTGCATAATCGTAATCAGTGGATTATCAAAAAACATAGTACCTATATCTCAATTAGGAGAACTGCTCTTTATATTCCTCACAATACCTAATGGATTAACAATTATTCTATTAAGTGATACTATAAATCAAGAACTTAAGAGATATTTACAAAAAACTTAATTATACAGAATACTTACTGTAATAACTTAAATGATTTACTTTATTACTGCACAGTGATATAAATTCTATAATGAATCACTTTACTTAATATTACTATATCATTTTTATATATTTTTTCTAAATTCTCTAAAAATATCCATAACTAACATACAACTTTAAAATCACAAATTAAGTTTAATTCCTAAGATAATGATCATATAACATTTTTCTTCAGTTCAGCACCTAAAATCAATTCATTTCAGAAGTATTTTTGATATATTATCAATTAATAAAATTAACACACTTGATATTTATATTGCCTTATTGATTTAAAAAAAGCTATATGCTACACTAAATTTTATTAAGGTGCTCATTAAGCAATATGATAGAAGTTCGTAATTTAATATTAGCTGTCATTTTATCTGTATTGATCATGATGGGGTGGAGATTTGTATACGATAAATTTTTTACCACACAACATGCTACAGAAGATAATACAAGTTCTGATGCCATGATTCCAGAATTCGATGATAGCTTTACACATAAAACGCGATCTGAAGTTATAGAAAGTAACACTAACCTACGGCTTAAGTTATCCAATAAAAAAATAAATGGATCAATATCATTAAAGGGAGCACAGTTTGATGATCTAACATTTAAAAATTATCATGTTACACCAAATAATAACTCTGAAGGAATAGTATTACTTTCTCCAGAAGAAACAGAAGATGTATACTTTATTGAATTTGGATGGATAGATCCTAAACACAAAATCACTTTACCTAACCACACCTCAGTTTGGAACTCAAATAAGTCAACTTTATCTCCAAACAACCCTGTAACTTTAACATGGGATAATAAGCAAGGTATTATCTTTAAAATAAAAATCACCTTAGATAATGACTACATGTTTAAAGTAGAACAAATAATCACAAATAATACTGATGCTACCGTAAATTTAATTCCTTACGGACGAATTAACAGATCTAAATATGCTACAGAAAAATCTTACTGGATATCACATGAAGGGGCTGTAGGAAGTTTTGGAAACACACTTAAAGAATGGACATACAAAGCCATCACTAAAGAGAAGAATATAAAAATTCAACAACAAGATACAGATGATAATCAGAATCAATGGATTGGGATTGGTGATAAATACTGGTTTACAGCACTAATCCCAAATGTTTTACAAAAAAGTAAGCTAAACTTCCACGTCAAATACGCTAAGCATAACAATAAAGATCGTTTTCAAGTAGACTTTAGCCATGATAATTACATCGCACATCCAAATAAAACGGTAATCAGTACTAGTTATTTATTTGCTGGAGCTAAAGAATTAAAGTTATTAGATCAATACAAAGATAGCTTAAAGATTTCTTTATTTGATAAAGCAGTAGATTTTGGGATTTTATACTTCATCACTAAACCTGTTTTCCTTTTATTAGAATACTTCAATAATGTTATAGGAAACTTTGGATTAGCAATATTACTATTAACAGTAATAATAAAATTAATAATGTTTCCCTTATCACACAAATCGTGTATTTCGATGCTTAAATTAAGGTACTTACAGCCTGACATCTTAAAAATAAAAGAATTATACAAAAACGATAATGATAAAATGAGCAAAGAAATATCAGCTATCTTTAAAAAGAATAATGTCAACCCTATGTCTGGGTTTATTCCAGTATTAATACAAATACCTGTATTCTTTGCATTGTATAAAGTATTATTTGTTACAATTGAAATGAGACATGCTCCATTTTATTTATGGATAAAAGACTTATCAAGTTTTGATACTGCAAACATATTGACAATGTTTGGATTGTTAAAATTCAATCCAACTATTTGTATTGGTATTTTGCCAGTTATACTGGGTATTACTATGATAATACAACAAAAACTAAACAATAATAACATTTCAAATCAAGATAAAACTCAAGCAAACTTTATGAAGTTTTTACCTTATATTTTCATATTTATTTTTTCGTCATTTCCTGCAGGATTAATTATTTACTGGATATGCAGTAATTCAATTACGATAATGCAACAATTAATAATCAAGCATTATGTAATCAAAAAATTTAATTTTCATAAAACTATACAACAGGAGGACTAACATGCCTGACCATATTAATATACTAATAGTAGCATCACAGTTTTACTCAGACATAACAAATCTTTTATTAGATGGAGCAATAGATCAATTAAAAAAATATTCAAAACCTGTAAAGTATGATATAGTACATGTTCCTGGGTCTTTTGAAATACCTGCAGCCATAGTATTTGCAATAATGAGTGACAGATATCAGTACAATGGGTACATTGCTCTAGGTTGTGTTATAAAAGGAGAAACAGATCATTATCACTATGTATGCAAGGGAGTAACAACATCTCTTAGTGAAATTGCAACTCATCATGCTGTTCCTATGGGTTTTGGAGTGATTACAGCTGGAAGTTTAGAATTGGCAATGGCAAGAGCAGACATGAATAAAAAGAATGTCGGTGGGAAAGCTGCCAAGGCAGCCCTAGCTATGATTGAATTACATAATAAATTTTTAAGTTGAAATTATGACAGATAATATATGCCATAAACTATGGCATTCAAAAAAGACAACAACAAGGTTCCTTGCTATACAAGGTACGTATTCCATGATATTTAATAACTATACTATAAATGACATTGATAATTTAATCGATTACTTATATGAGATAAAGGAGTTATTAGACTTAATGCAAGTTGATAATCAGTTATTACTCAAAATTATGAACACAATGTTGCTAACATTCAACACAATCAATTCAACCCTTGCAACGTTCTTAAATGATAAATGGTCGATAGAGCGTATAAATCCGATTAGCATCTCCATCATTAAAACCGCAGTTTGTGAATTAATATGTTCTAGTACGGACACGGTAATCATTATAAATGAATATGTCAATATAGCGAGTCACATATTAGAAAGAACAGAAGTCAATTTCATTAATGCAATATTAAACCAACTAAAGCTTACAGCACGTTCTGTTCTTAATAAAGACATGAATTTTCATATAGAACAAAGCGAACCTCTTGCTGTTTTCAATAATACATAATATCCAAAAACAACAATAAGACATATTATGTAACACTAATATACGTAGATATAATAGATATTTACATAACATATAACTAGGTATGAAATATCATAAATCATAATATTAAGACATTTCTTAATAATGATCAAAAAAGTACTTTTCCTATACATAATTAATTATATCCACTTTAGCATTGAGTTAACCATACATATAATAAAAATACGTGCTCAAGCTATATACAATATATTATTACCTAATTACCAAAATTAATTGGAAAATTGTTAATCTTCATATATGATTAACAATTCTATCTCTTTACTTACTAGTTAATGTGGTAAATTAAATATGGCTGGTTTGATCAATATACGTAATGCTAAAGAACATAACCTCCACAACATAGATATAGATCTTCCAAAGAACAAGTTAATTGTAATAACTGGAGTTAGTGGATCAGGAAAGTCCAGTCTTGCATTTGATACAATATATGCAGAAGGACAACGCAAATATGTAGAAAGTTTATCATCTTACGCTCGCCAGTTTTTAGATTTATGTACAAAACCAGATGTAGAATCAATCACAGGACTTTCTCCAACTATTGCAATAAGTCAAAAATTATCATCTAAAAACTCAAGATCAACTGTATCAACCATTACAGAAATTTACGACTACTTAAGAATCATGTATGCTAAAATAGGAATTCCATATTCTCCAACTACTGGATTACCTATAACAAAGCAATCACTTTCTCAAATAATAGAAACTATATTCAAACTACCTTCAGGTACAAAAATTTCAATTTTAGGTACACTAATAAGAAACAAAAAAGGAGATCATAATAAAGAAATATATGAAATAAAAAAACAACGCTATAAATTATTAAAAATTGATGACATTACTTATGATATTAACAACATTCCACAGTTAGATAGGAATAAAACACATAACATTCACGTAATCGTAAATCAAATATCAGTGTTAGAAAACTATGTTGATAATATAACTGACAATATAAAAACTGCGCTAAAAATAGGTAACGGTATAATTTACATAGAAATACTTGATTTACCACAAGAATACAATAGTGAAACGTATCACAAGAACCAAGTATTATTTTTTTCAGAAAATTTTTCATGCCCTCAAACAGACTTCAGCATAGAAGAAATAGAACCAAGATTATTTTCATTTAATACATCATATGGATCATGCAGAACTTGTAGTGGAATAGGCAAAAAATACAGCATTGACAGAAATCTAATTATAAAAAATGATAACTTATCGATTTTAGAAGGAGCTATACATCCTATAGGTCCAATTGAACTAAAAGCCACTCGTCACAAAGTAAATTCGCACTTTAGTTACTATTACACAAACATTATTTTATCATTAGCAAAATACTATAAATTTGATTTAACAACACCATGGCAAGAACTAGATGATAACATAAAAGATATAATTCTATTTGGTAGCAAAGAAATAGAAATACCTATACACTACCAAAATGAAGGATATAAATCTTCTAGAAACAAGCCATTTGAAGGCATTATAAATGCCTTAAATAACAAAGAAGATATAGTTATTGAAAAACTAGCCGAACAATATTCATCTATAAATATATGTAGCGAATGTCAAGGATTTAGATTAAGACAGGAAGCATTATCAGTAAAAATTGATAACAAACATATTGGAGAATTTACAAAATTATCTGTCGTAGAAGCAATATCATGGTGTAAAGCACTACCATCTAAACTAAACGAACAGCAGAAACATATTTCATGTAAACTATTAGATGAAATAATCAAAAGATTAACATTTTTAAAAAATGTTGGATTAGGTTATCTAACACTCAATCGTGAATCAGGAACATTATCTGGAGGAGAAAGTCAAAGAATAAAATTAGCATCACAAATTGGATCTGGATTAACAGGAATAATTTATGTGCTAGACGAACCTTCAATAGGGTTACATCAACGCGATAACACATTGTTAATCAACACTCTAAAAACATTACGTGATATAGGAAATACAGTAATAGTAGTAGAACATGACGAAGAAACAATAATAAATGCAGATTATGTAGTAGATATAGGCCCAAAGGCAGGGCAAAACGGAGGGCATGTAATTGCAACTGGAACTCCAAAAGAAATAATGGATAATCATAACAGTGTAACTGGCCAATATCTTAGTAATAAGAAGACGATACCCAATTTCAAAAAGCATAGAACTTTTAATAAATGGATAGAAATTATTGGAGCTCGTAAAAACAATTTACAAAATATTGATGTCAAAATTCCTTTAAATGCTTTTACTTGCATTACTGGAGTATCTGGAAGCGGAAAATCTAGTTTGATAAACGATACTCTATATCAGAATGCAATCAATCGGCTAAATAATATCAATTGTACATATGGTGAATGTATATCCATATCAGGATTAGAACATATAGATAAAGTTATAAAAATAGACCAATCCCCTATTGGTAGAACTCCTTTATCAAATTCAGCAACCTATATAGGATTGTTTACTCACATAAGGTCATGGTTCGCTGGATTACCTTTATCAAGAGCAAGAGGATACACTATTAGTAGGTTTTCATTTAACTCCAAAGGAGGAAGATGTGAAACATGTAAAGGAGATGGACAAATCAAAATAGAAATGCATTTTTTATCTGATGTATATGTCAAGTGTGAGCAATGCAAAGGATTGCGTTATAATAAAGAAACGTTAGAAGTAACTCATCAAGGAAAATCTATAGCTGACGTATTAGATATGACAGTTGATCAAGCATACGAATTTTTTATCCATTTACCATTAATTAAAGAAAAGCTAGATGCTTTACGCAGCGTAGGAATGGGTTATATCAAAATAGGCCAAACATCCAATACATTATCAGGAGGTGAAGCACAAAGAATAAAATTATCAAAAGAATTATCAAAACGTTCAACTGGAAAAACTTTATACATATTAGATGAACCAACTACAGGATTACATTTTGCAGACATAGATAATTTATTACATGTTCTACACAAATTACGCGATTTAGGAAATACAATAGTAGTTATAGAACACAATTTACATGTCATTAAAACAGCTGAATACATAATAGACATAGGGCCTAATGGAGGAAATGCTGGAGGTAAAGTAGTAGCTACTGGCACCCCTGAAGAGATAATTAAAAACCCCAATAGTACAACTGGACCATATTTAAAGCCTTATTTAAATTTTTAATTATAAAATTAGACAAAATCTTCTAAAGATATACCAAATTACAGTACATAAACATAGTACTTCTAGTAAACTTTTCAATACTAAAAAGCCTTAAACACATAACAATAGAGTGTACATACAGCAGCACATATAACAAATACAGAAAGAAACATAGTTACTCTCACCATAGATACTATGCGTCCATTTAAAGAAGAACAAGATGCAATTTGATCATCAATATAGTAGATATTAAAAAGCTTCTAAAATACATAATCACAGACTACACATACACCAGCACATATAACAAATACAGAAAGAAACATAGTACTCACCATAAATACATATGCGTCCATTTAAAGAAGAACAAGATGCAATTTGATCATCAATATAGTAGATATTAAAAAGCTTCTAAAATACATAATCACAGACTACACATACACCAGCACATATAACAAATACAGAAAGAAACATAGTACTCACCATAAATACATATGCGTCCATTTAAAGAAGAACAAGATGCAATTTGATCATCAATATAGTAGATATTAAAAAGCTTCTAAATACATAATCACAGGCTACACATACACCAGCACATATAACAAATACAGAAAGAAACATAGTTACTCTCACCATAGATACTATGCGTCCATTTAAAGAAGAACAAGATGCAATTTGATCATCAATATAGTAGATATTAAAAAGCTTCTAAAATACATAATCACAGACTACACATACACCAACACATATAACAAATACAGAAAGAAAATAGTTACTCTCACCATAGATACATATGCATCCATTTAAAGAAGAACAAGATGCAAATTGATCATCAATATAGTTAAACACTAAAAAGGCCTTTTAAATACGTAATAACAAACTATAGGATACCTATAACAAACTGTAAACGTAGTATTCCACTCCTTATATATGTACTTACATAGAAAAATAGGTATAGTCATAATATTAGGAAAATAGACACTGAATTGTTGTATTCCTAGAGTTATACAAATAGCACTTATTACTTAGGAATCATACATGTTTCAAACCCTAACATATGTAATATCTTTTGGCAATACGTTACCTAATAAACATACTTATACTTTACCAAAATCTGCATATTCAAGAATATACTCCCTAAAGTACCTCTATAATAAAACAAGAACATTTCTTTATGAGCACAATATTTTCTCACTGAAATAAGACGTTCTCAATAAAAGGCATTTGACCATGCACAAAAATACTAATAACCTACTTCAATAACTCATGTAGAATCATTAAACTATATAAGTAAATTTTTTACTTATCTTAAAATAAACATAAAGAATTTTTCCACAAACCCTTTTCTCAATTTTTCACTAGCTTAAAAATTAATAAAATCCTATTAAAATACTTATCATGATATTATAGATTTATCATATACACTATAATGAAAAAAATAACTAAATAACATAAATTATTCCAATATAGCATATAAAATTTATAATAAAATGGTTACTTTATCGTTTTTATGCTAATTATATATTATACTTCCTCTGCAATTAGTGCTATGATTAATAGCAAAGGGTGTGTAATACATGTTAATAAATTGACATAAAATTAAAACTCTGTAAGTATTTAATTATTCACTAAAGTATATATATGATACAAATGTTTAATATTGCTGAATATGTCCCTGTTTTAATTTTCTTAGTAATTTCAGGTTTTATCTCATTCCTCTTTTGTATTTTACCAATGCTTTTAGCTAATCGTAATCCAGATTTAGAGAAACTTTCTCCTTATGAATGTGGGTTCGCACCTCTTGGAAATTCAAGAAAAATTTTTGATATTCGATTTTACCTAGTAGCAATACTATTTATTATATTTGACCTCGAAATAGCATTCTTATTTCCATGGTCCATTTGTCTTTCAAATATAGGTATAAATGGTTTTTGGTCTATGATGATTTTCTTAACTATATTAACAATAGGGTTTATATATGAGTGGAGCAAAGGTGCACTAGAATGGGAGTAAATTAATATGACAAATGAGAATAATTCTGTGTTAAACAATCAATTTTGGCAAAGCTACAACCATCAGGGCTTTATGATAACTCAGTTTTCTGACTTAATCAATTACATATCAAATTGGGCAAGATCAAATTCTTTATGGCCTATGACATTTGGGTTAGCTTGCTGTGCTGTAGAAATGATGCACACTGCAGCAAGTAGATATGATCTAGATAGATATGGTGTCATGTTTCGTGCAAGTCCTAGGCAAGCAGATGTTATGATTATTGCTGGAACACTCACCAATAAGATGGCCCCTGCATTACGTAAAGTATATGATCAAATGACAGAACCACGTTATGTTATCTCAATGGGGAGTTGTGCTAACGGCGGTGGGTATTATCATTATTCATATTCAGTAGTTAGAGGATGTGATCGTATAGTACCAGTAGATATTTACGTTCCAGGATGCCCTCCAACAGCAGAAGCTTTACTATATGGTATATTCTGCCTTCAGCAAAAAATTAATAGAGGAAATACCTCCATTATAAGAAAAACTACATAACAACTCCAGCAAATAAAACATTTTAAAAAATGTGTAACTAACAGTGTTTACTGTTTTTATACAATTTTCCGCATATAAAAATCAGCTAATTCCCTATTAAACTACTATAAAATTCTACTTTGATTTCATATCATCACATCAATCAAGCCATAGCAATTACTTTTAGTAATAGGTACTATCATTACATACAACATAACAACAACTAATATTGCAAGAGAAGCTTATAACCCTACAATTACTACACTAAAATAATAAAACCTATCCTCTATAAAATTCTACTTTGGTTTCATATCCTCAATCAAGCCATAGCAATTACTTTTAGTAATAGGTACTATCATTACATGCAACATAACAACAACCAATATTGCAAGAGAAGCTTATACCCCTACAATTACTACACTAAAATAATAAAACCTATCCTCTATAAAATTCTACTTTGGTTTCATATCCTCAATCAAGCCATAGCAATTACTTTTAGTAATAGGTACTATCATTACATGCAACATAACAACAACCAATATTGCAAGAGAAGCTCATAACCCTACAATTACTATACTAAAATAATAAAACCTATCCTCATTAATACAAAATCGTATTACTATTTTTAGTATACATCCTATAACATTTCACACTTTAAATTCAATATATATAATATCAATGTAGTACCTTAATTTAGGAAAATAATGTATAGTAAAAAAACACACAATTAAAGAGGTACATGATGTCAGATATCAATAATGTGATAGATAACATTACTACACATATCAACACATCTATAAATGTAAAGTGCATTGTAAAAGACAATATAACGCTGGAGTTATACTCAAATGCACAGGACATCTACAATCACATTTTATTTTTACGCAATGACACAAAATGTAAATTTCATATCTTAATTGATATTTTTGCAATAGATTATCCAAGTAGGTCAGCTAGATTTGAAGTAGTCTATTCATTACTGAGTATAATAAACAACATAAGAATATCTTGTAAAGTACCATTACAAGAAAATGAGAATATTCCATCTATTACCAATATTTTTAGTGCTGCAGGATGGTTTGAACGAGAAGTATTTGATATGTATGGCATAATATTTGCTAATAACCCAGATTTACGCAGAATTTTAACAGATTATGGTTTTTCTGGACATCCAATGCTAAAAGACTTTCCTCTAACTGGCTATAAAGAAGTACGGTATGACATATCAAAAAAGGAAGTAGCTTATGAAGCTGTAAATCTACAGCAAGATTTTAGATCATTTGATTTTCTTTCTCCATGGAAGGAAATAAAGAATGAATAGAATTACAATATAACTAAATATTGCATAATAGGACAATAACCAAACAAATAGTTTTCTGCAAATATTTGTAAATAAGCTCCTGTAAAATTCTTAGAAATTACTTACTTTCACATCAAATAATCAAAAACTATGTAACAATGTTTATACATCACCAAATTTATTAATACTGTCATATATTTGACTTCAGAGCACTTTCACAATTTATTTTGTTTTATACTTACCAGGTTTATAATTTTCATCGTGTTTAGCTAAAATTTCATCCGCAACAAATTCATCGTTTACTATTTTTCCTTTTGCTACTATCCAACTACCTTCTGAAAACAAAGGAGGTAATATTCCTTGATATAGTACTTTAATCTGATTTTCTAAGTCTGTTATACAAAAAGAAATAAAACTATCGTATTTCTCTACACTACCATTTATTACCATACCTCCTATTCTAATAGTACAATTAGTACATACAGTCCTTGATAAAATTTCAGTGGGAGTAAAAAAAAATGATATATTATTTCGCAGCTTATTCAATACAATAACAACCGACATACCAAACATAATAAATGTTATGACAGTAAAAAGTAATCTTTTATGTTTTCTTTTCATTTTTCCGATCAATATTTTCTAGAATTTTCTTACTTTTACTATAACTAAAAATAACAAAACAGCTCAACCCAAGTAACAAACTAAAACTTACAGTATAAGCAAAAATCAAAAAAATCATATTTTACAGCCTTTGTTAAGTGAAATTAAAGATTCTAGAATATCAAAATCTGTCATATCAAATTTTAATGGTGTAATTGTAATATATCCATCATCTATAGCTTTAATACTGTCATCAAAGTCACCTCTATTCTTTTTATCAGGAGTAGCTCTATTTATTGTATAAGATATACTACCAGAAATATTTTTTTTCTTTTCTATTTTATTACATGGTATATATTTTCCCTGATTTGTAAATTTAATGCCCTTTGCTGATACCAAAGGAAAGTTAATGTTCATGACAGTAGACTTATCCCAAAATGAGACACCTAACAACATATCTATAATATCTTTTAAGAATTTCCGTGGATTCTCCCAATTTATTTCACCACTTTCACCATTATATTCCTGACTTACTGCAATTGATGGAATATTCATCATAGCTCCTTCTGCTGCTGCTCCTATAGTACCAGAATATGCTATATCACTACCTATATTAATCCCACTATTTATCCCAGACAAAATCAAATCCGGTTTTGTACCAACAATCTCTTTTAATCCAAGAAAAACACTAGTAGATGGAGTACTGTTAACAATAAATTCAGTATCACTTACTTGATATACCTCAGTTGCAGCCCTTAAGCCTATTGACTTGCCACAGCCACTACAATTACTCAATGGTGCAACTACCCATATTTCTGACGCAATACCTGCTGCTATCACTATCTCCTTCAGAACTCTAATACCATTTGCATGGAACCCATCATCATTAGTCAATAATACTTTCATAGTACTTTTCTTCCACAACCATAAAACAAGTTTCAAATAATATATAGTTTATCAGCCTATAATAACAACTATTATTACACTTCTAACATGTATAATAGATAACCCTCGATTTATTAACAAAAAGCAGTAACAATATAACACTAATAATATATTATATAGCTAAAATGCTACCTTATGTGCATTACCTAAGAAATCAATATTATCTGCACTAACTTATTACCTAAAAGCTAATCTCTCATATATTTATAGATGCAAGTTATTATATCTAATTCCCAATGACTCATGACTTACACAAAAAAACACCCGATGAGTTAGAAACATTATCAGCCCCCTAATTCTATACATATTTTTATATATCAATTGATGCTAAAATTGTATCAACTGCCTGTACAGGATCTCTACTCATAGTAATTGGACGTCCAATTACCAAATAATCTGCACCAGCTAACATTGCATCTTCAGGCTTTTTTACTCTTTTTTGGTCATTATAATCAACACCAAATCTTATACCTGGAATTATAAGTTTTAAATCTTCCTTGGTATACTGATTACGCACTTCTTTCGCCTCAAATGCAGAACATACTATACCATATAATCCAACTTCTCTAGCTAATTTAGATAAAAGCATTACTTGTTGAATAGATGATCTATTAATACCAATGTCACTTAAATCAGAATCATCAATACTTGTTAATACAGTTACACCTACCAACTTTATTTTACTACCAGATACGCTATCCATAGCTCTCACTATCATTTCTCTACCACCACTAACATGAATAGTAAGCAGCATAGCAATATTTAAAGATTTAATTACTGATATAGCCTTACTGACTGTATTAGGGATATCATGTAATTTCAAATCAAGAAATACTGACATACCACAATCAGCTATTGCTTGCACACCAGATAACCCATACGCTGTAAAAAATTCTAATCCTAACTTTACCATTGATATTTTTCCACAAAGCATTTTTGTTAACCGTAATGCATGATTAATATCATGAGTATCTAATGCACAAATAATTGGATTACAATACATAAACATCCTTACAAAACATCCAAATTATATCAACATTAACTATTTAATACAATCTCATTAATGTGAATAAATATTACACCTACTTTACCGTTATCTTATTCCAGCTGTAAAAAATTCTAATTCTAACTTTACCGTTGATATTTCTCCACAAAGCATTTTTGTTAATTGTAATGCATGGTTAATACCATGAACATCTAATACACAAATAACTGGGTTACAATATATAAGCACTATTACAAAACATCCAAATTATATCAACATTAACTATTTATACAATCTCATTAATGTGAATAAACATTACATCTACTTTACTAGTATCTCATTCCATACGTAATATAAAGAAATAAAAACCTAAATCATTTTTATATTTTTCACATTTACTATAGTTTACACATCTTGAAAAAAATGCACATTTTACAATTAGACAACTACTTAAATTACTAAAATATAATAACTATACTATTATAATAGTTCGATTATATGAATACATAAACAATTTATTATGAATGAAAATGCTCAGAGCATTTCTTAAATAGCTTAAAAAAATTATTTGTAGTTAAATTACTAATTTCTTCAACACTTTCATTCCATAACCTAGCTAAATACTCTACAACAAATTTTGTTTTAGCCGGCTCATTTCTTTGTCCACGATAAGGTTCAGGAGATAAAAATGGAGAATCTGTTTCTACTAAAACACGATCCTTAGGAACAAATTCTGCTACTTCTTGAACAATTTTTGCATTTTTAAAAGTCACTATTCCCGAAAAAGATATATATAACCCTAACTCTATTGCCTTGACTGCCAATTCCCTTGAAGATGCAAAACAATGCATAAGCCCTAAAAACGGACTTTCTTTCATTTCTAATTCTAAAATTTCCATCATTCGTTTATCTGCACTTCTTGAGTGAATTATAACAGGCAATCCTGTTTCCCTAGATGCGCTAATATGAGATAAGAAATTCTGTTCTTGCTCTTCTACTTTACCACATTTATAAAAGTCCAAACCAGTTTCACCTAATCCAATAACCTTATTATGTTGAGCTAAATTTACCAACTCACCTACTGAAATAGATTCTCCATCTGCACTATTAGTAGGATGTACACCAACTGAAAGATAAACTTGCTTATAGTCTTCTGCAATTTTTACTAAATCAGAAAATTCAGATATAGTAGTACATACAGTCTGCATCAATTTTACATTATTTCCCTCTGCACGCAGTACTATATCTTTTATCTCATCTGGATTAAAATAATTCAAATGACAATGTGAATCTACAATCATATACTCTTCAAACCTACAATAAAACATAATCTAACAAGCATGTTTGTAGTCATCAACACAAATTTAACCACAAATACATAAAAATTCATATCTCATGAAAAATACAACGCTTTTACATAAATACCTTAACAAAGCTTAAGTACATGCAAGCATTACCTGTACTTACCAATAAAACACTGCATTGAAAAAATTAACACAAAAAGATTCATCAGTATCAAAACGAAAGCTATATAATATAAGCATAGACTAACTATAAGGTAGATTATAACATTTGTTACTTTAGCTTTACAGTAATAATATTTATTACCCGTTTGGGGATAACATATATGTTTTCTACGACATTGTTACCTATTCTATTTTCAGCTGTTTCCAAAGCCATAGCTTTAAGTTGACTATCATCAATGTTATTAGTAACTGTTAACGCTTTAACAAATTTACCATTAACTTGTACAGCAATAGTAAGATTTTTTTCAATCAGTAATTCTGAATCTATTTTAGGCCACATCTGATTCCACAACATACCTTTACCTCCTATATTTTCCCATAATTTCTCAGCTATATGTGGAATAAACGGTTCTATTACTCTAATCAAAATATATATTGCCTCACTAACTACATAACAATTTACTGAAGTTTTTATCATTTCACCAATAACATTGCTCAATTCTCTAAACTTAGCCACAGCACAATTTAAACGATAAAAGTTCAAATCACTTGTAATATCATTTAAAATTTTATGTATACATCTCCTATATTCAAAAGCATCTTCTGGTATACTTTTCTCACTAAAATCCAAGTTAAGTTGATCATAAGAAATTATCATCTTCCATAACTTACTAAGATATCTACCTGCTCCTTCTATACCATCATCCAACCATTCTATATCACGCTCAGGTGGAGTATCAGATAATATAAACAGTCTTGCTGTATCTGCTCCATATTTATCAATAATATATTCAAGATTTACCACATTCTTTTTTGATTTACTCATTTTCTCAGCTCTACCAACAGTAACATGTTGACCTTTTTTCATCATCTTTTTTGCTTCCTCAGGAAATAAGTAGTTACCTTGCTCATCTGAATAAGTAGAATGACAAACCATACCTTGTGTTATTAGATGAGAAAATGGTTCTTTGATATTAAAATATCCACACTTAGTTAATGCCCTACAGAAAAATCTAGAATACAATAAATGTAATACTGCATGTTCTATACCACCCACATAATAATTGACTGGTAACAACATGTTACACGTATCTCTATCTATTCCGCTATCAATCCCACAAAATGCTGCAAAATACCACGAAGATTCAAAAAAAGTATCAAAAGTATCGGTTTCACGTTCAGCATCCATACCACAAGATGGACATTTTGCATATTTCCAAGTAGGATGATTATCTAAAGGATTTCCAGATTTTGTAAAATCAACATCCTTAGGCAAAGTCACTGGAAGATCTTTTTTATTTACAGGAACTGTACCACATCTCTCACAATATATTATAGGTATAGGACATCCCCAATAACGTTGCCTAGATATTCCCCAGTCATGCATCCTATAATAGGTCATCTTTCTGCCTATTCCTAATAACATAAGCTTATCAATTATAGCCTCTTTTGCTTTATCCACAGTCATATTATCTAAGAACTCAGAATTCTTCATAATACCTGAGCCAATATAAGCCTCTTTTTCTAAGTTCACATCAACTTCAGGAAAAATTACCTGTTTTATTGGCAAAGAATATTTCTTTGCAAACTCAAAATCACGCTGATCATGGGCTGGACAACCAAAAATTGCACCTGTTGCATAATCCATGAGGACAAAATTCACAACATAAATTGGCAAATTTATATTCAATAAAGGATGTTTTACAACTAATCCAGAATTTATTCCAAATTTTTCTATTGGACTAGATACATCGCTCACTACATTTTTTCTGTCAAAATCATTTATTAGTTGAACAATTTTTGAATCATTAACATATTGTAAAATAGGATGATCAAAGGATACTGCAATGAATGACGCTCCAAATAATGTATGAGGACACGTAGTAAAAATCTGTAACGTCTTGTTAATATTTAAAACTTCAAAATCTATTACTACACCTTGAGATTTTCCAATCCATCGCTCCTGCATTAACTTTACTTTCTCCGGCCACTGATCTAAAGTTTTTAAATCATCTAATAATTCTTCTGCAAAATCAGTAATCCGTAGGAACCATTGGAATAATTTTCTTTTTTCCACTATAGCTCCAGACCGCCATCCCCTCCCATCTATAACTTGTTCATTAGCAAGTACAGTTTGATCTACAGGATCCCAATTAACCAACGATTCTTTACGATAAACTAAACCACATTTTAAAAAATCAAGAAAAAATGCTTGTTCATGCTTATAATAATTCGCATCACAAGTAGCCAATTCTTTATCCCAATTATATGATAATCCTATAGACTTTAACTGACGTCTCATATTATCAATATTGTTCTCAGTCCAAGTATGTGGATCTATACTATAAGATAATGCAGCATTTTCTGCTGGCAATCCAAAAGCATCCCATCCTATTGGATGAAAAACATTAACACCACAAGCACGTTTATATCTTGCAATTACATCACCTATAGTGTAGTTTCTCAAGTGGCCCATATGTATGTTGCCAGAAGGGTAAGGAAACATTTCTAAAACATAGCACTGAGCTTCTTTGACATTAGTACAAAAATTCCACTTTCTTTGTACATCTTGTTCTACTTTTTTGAAATCATAACGCATGGTATACCATTAACAAAAACTTCATTAAAACCATTCTAGTTTAGTTGTTGTATAGTATCCTACTAGATAATTCAAGCAACACAAATATGCACGCACTGACAAAAAAATTTATAATAATTACTTTACTTTAGTATTAAAATTACTAAAATGTAAATCTTATGTCTATACAAATTAACTAAAAAATCAAAGTTTGCAAATTATATACTTCACTATCAATAAATTATTAAAGTAATTTAATATAACATCTCTAACATACGAATTGATTTATGAATCTAAATATTGAAGTGTGAGATTAAAATGAGGACATTTAACAGAAAATCATTTTGTTTTTACTACAAAAATCATTAAAATATTAATTATATATGTATATAATTGAGTAATATAAATGAAGAATTATAAATAAATATTCTATATTAATAAATTATAAAATGATTTAATATAATATTTTTAATATATAAATTAATTTATAAAGATTATCTTTATCTTTCTAGATTACGGTATAAAATTATGACAACAATAAGTAACCAAAACGATTACGGCATTAAGTATAAGATATTGAAATTAATAAAAGATATAACACACAAAAATTACTGGAACCAGGTAACTACTGCAAAAATACTTGGAGTAGATCAGCCAAAAATATCTCAGATTAGTAATGGTAAGACAGCAGGATTTTCGTTAGAGCGTTTACTTATATTTCTGCTACGCTTGAAATGTGAAGTGAGTATAACAATTACTGTCAATAACTCAGAGATTAAATCCATCAACAAAGACAATACCACGGAGAACTCTTTAGAATCTATTAATCTTGTAATAGTGCAAAAAGGAAATGAATAAACATATATTTAAAGATTCCTCTATTGCATAATCCTCTATATATGTTAGAATAAGGTTTTCACTCATGTTGGTTTGTTAATGGCACGTCTTACAGTTGAAGAATGTATGGGTCGTACTAATAATAAGTTTAAATTAGTAATACTAGCAAGTCAGAGAGCTCATGACCTAAATTCAGGAGCATGCCCAGTAATAAAGCATAAGAATGGTAAAAATACTGTTATTGCATTAAAAGAAATAGCAGCAAAACAGCTAGATGTATCTTCTTTATTTAATTTATCAGTACAAAGATGTCGGAAATATATGGAGAAATTTATCAACTCAGATGAACCATACGTTGCTAACAAAGCGAAAAACAATGTTGATATATTTCAGCAAAGTGCAATAACTAGTAATTTTAACGAGCTAGGAAATAATTCAAATAATCAAGGTACCAACCTCCTAGGTAGAGATAACTTTTTTTCTACTCCAGAAAATAGAAACACTAACAATACAAATACTTAAAAACTATTGTTTGCGTTCTTACATACATGTCTATTATGCTTGATTTTCTGAATTCCTAGTTTTGTATAAGGGCAGGAACTAGTTGTTGTATGTTTAAAAAAATAAAAAATAGAACATCAGGTCATTTATCATGTGATGACACATCACTATGGGATTCTATTACTTTAATGACTATCCCAATTTATAATAATAAGGTTCCGTATAAAAAAAGCAGAAAAACCAATAATAGCCATAATATCTCGTTAAATAACGAGCACATCGATTATTATATGCTACCAATACAATCTAAAACAAACAGTACACATGATATTAGTAGCGGTCTTAAATTAAACAATAATACTAAGAAAAAAGTTGATCAAGGAAAGTACCATATAGATTCTATTCTTGATCTTCATGGATATACCTTAGATGTTGCTTATAACACATTAATGAATTTCATAATTAAAAATTATAATTTAGCAAACAAGTGCTTATTAATTATTACAGGATGGGGAAGTACTGATAAATATAATAGTAACAGCATAAAAAGTAATTTTAGCAAGTGGTTACAAAATGAACAAATAGCACACATAATATTATACTATACAGAAGCTATTCATTCACATGGTGGAAAAGGAGCATTTTACATATTATTAAAGAGTAAAAATAAAAAGATTTAACATATAAAAACGTTGGTAACATACATAACCTAGTTAAGTTTGTATAAAGTTTAAATTTTTACAAATATAGACATCATATTAAAATAACATATACTATGCATTTGATATAATATCTTCTGGTAAATATGAAAATAGACATTAATACCATTTTTCCTTCTTCAACTAAAGAATACATATCAGGTACAATCTATAATAACATTAAAGTTGGAATGCGTAGAATTCATGTTAATGATAACACTGAATCAATTTTAGTATACGATACTGGTGGATCACATACTGATCAAAAAATTGAAATTGACATAAGTCAGGGTATTGAAAAGCTAAGGCTTAATTGGATTGTAGATAGACAAGATGTAGAGTATTATAAAAGACAAACAATAAACTTCAATTCTGAATACGTATTTCCATTACAAAGCAATAATGTTCTAAAAGCAAGTAGTAATAAACCCGTGACTCAGATGTTTTATGCTAAAAATAATATCATTACTCCAGAAATGGAATATGTAGCAATACGAGAGAACGCATTAAGGCAAAAGATTCTTTCCTATAAACCAACTATTATGGCTCCAGAAATCACTCCAGAATTTGTACGACAAGAAATAGCAGCTGGAAGAGCAATAATTCCTGCAAATATAAATCATCCAGAATTAGAACCAATGATAATAGGCAAGAACTTCTTAGTAAAAATCAACGCTAATATCGGCAATTCAGTAGTTAGTTCAAATATTGAAGAAGAAATCCAAAAAATGATATATGCAATTATATATGGTGCTGATACAGTTATGGATTTATCTACAGGAAATAATATACACAATATCAGAGAATGGATTATTAGAAACAGTCCAGTACCAATAGGCACAGTACCTATATATCAGGCTTTAAATAAGGTAAATTCCGTAGTAGAAGACCTAGATTTCAACATTTTCAAAAAAACATTGATAGAACAAGCAGAACAAGGAGTTGACTATTTTACTATACACGCAGGAGTACTAAAAAACTATATTGGTTACACAAATAACAGACTTACTGGTATTGTATCAAGAGGTGGAGCTATTATGGCACAATGGTGCACCATACATAATAAGGAAAATTTTCTTTATACAAATTTCGAAGAAATATGTGATATTATGAAAAGCTACGACATTGCCTTTTCTTTAGGAGACGGATTAAGACCAGGTTCTATAGCAGATGCAAACGATACTGCACAGTTTTTGGAACTCAAAACATTAGGAGAACTTACAGATATTGCACAGAAAAATGATTGTCAAGTTATGGTAGAAGGTCCAGGACATGTTCCTATGCATTTAATAAAAGAAAATGTAGAAAAACAGGTTCACTTTTGTAAAGAGGCTCCATTTTATACTTTAGGACCATTAACTACAGACATTGCCCCAGGTTATGATCATATAACAAGTGCAATCGGTGCAGCAATCATAGGATGGTATGGTACTTCTATGTTATGCTATGTCACTCCAAAAGAACACTTAGGGTTACCTAATATCCAAGACGTAAAAGATGGAGTCATTGCATATAAAATAGCAGCACACGCAGCAGACTTAGCAAAAGGTAATCCATCTGCTTACATACGTGATTATGCATTAAGTCATGCAAGGTTTAACTTTAAATGGTATGATCAATTTAACTTATCTCTAGACCCAAAAACAGCAAAATCATTGCACGATGAATCTCTTCCTTCTGAGAATGCAAAATCTGCTCACTTTTGTTCAATGTGTGGACCAAAATTTTGTTCAATGAAATTAAGTCATCAACTAAAATTCACTGAATAATAAAAAAGATATCAGCTTAAAATTAAAGATCAATTTAACTTATCTCTAGACCCAAAAACAGCAAAATCATTACATGATGAATCTCTTACTTCTGAGAATGCAAAATCTGCTCACTGTTTGTTCAATGTGTGGACCAAAATTTTATTCAATGAAATTAAGTCATCAACTAAAATTCACTGAATAATAAAAAAGATATCAGCTTAAAATTAAAGATCAATTTAACTTATCTCTAGACCCAAAAACAGCAAAATCATTACATGATGAATCTCTTACTTCTGAGAATGCAAAATCTGCTCACTTTTGTTCAATGTGTGGACCAAAATTTTATTCAATGAAATTAAGTCATCAACTAAAATTCACTGAATAATAAAAAAGATATCAGCTTAAAATTAAAGATCAATTTAACTTATCTCTAGACCCAAAAACAGCAAAATCATTACATGATGAATCTCTTCCTTCTGAGAATGCAAAATCTGCTCACTTTTGTTCAATGTGTGGACCAAAATTTTGTTCAATGAAATTAAGTCATCAACTAAAATTCACTGAATAATAAAAAAGATATCAGCTTAAAATTAAAGATCAATTTAACTTATCTCTAGACCCAAAAACAGCAAAATCATTACATGATGAATCTCTTACTTCTGAGAATGCAAAATCTGCTCACTGTTTGTTCAATGTGTGGACCAAAATTTTATTCAATGAAATTAAGTCATCAACTAAAATTCACTGAATAATAAAAAAGATATCAGCTTAAAATTAAAGATCAATTTAACTTACCTCTAGACCCAAAAACAGCAACATCATTACACGATGAATCTCTTCCTTCTGAGAATACAAAATCTGCTCACTTTTGTTCAATGTGTGAACCAAAATTTTGTTCCATTAAATTAACTTACCCATCAATAATCTACCAAATAAGTACACAAATATACATTTTTTTTATCCATAGTTTTAATTATGCTCGTTTTTACAGTAAACCTGACACTTTAATATTCATACTAGAATCTTATATCAAATCGAACTAACTTTTGAGTACTCACAAATACATCATTTTTAGCCAAATACCTGTGAATAAGAAGTCCAAACTAAACCAAGACAATACATGATGAAAAAAAACTTTGTTAATAACTTACCTCACTAAATTGAATATTATCAGTAATTTAGATCGTGATACTTTAATATTCATATATAGAATCCTATATCAAATCGAACTAACTTTTGAGTACTCACAAATACATCATTTTTAGCCAAATACCTGTGAATAAGAAGTCCAAACTAAACCAAGACAATACATGATGAAAAAAAACTTTGTTAATAACTTACCTCACTCAATTGAATATTATCAGTAATTTAGATCGTGATACTTTAATATTCATATATAGAATCCTATATCAAATCGAACTAACTTTTGAGTACTCACAAATACATCATTTTTAGCCAAATACCTGTGAATAAGAAGTCCAAACTAAACCAAGACAATACATGATGAAAAAAAACTTTGTTAATAACTTACCTCACTAAATTGAATATTATCAGTAATTTAGATCGTGATACTTTAATATTCATATATAGAATCCTATATCAAATCGAACTAACTTTTAAGTACTCACAAATACATCATTTTTAGCCAAATACCTGTGAATAAGAAGTCCAAACTAAACCAAGACAATACATGATGGAAAAAAATTTTGTTAATAACTTACCTCACTCAATTGAATATTATCAGTAATTTAGATATTCACTTCTATTATTGATATCAAACATTATCTTTTTAATTTGAAGTAATACATCACTTTTACTTAATCCAGTTTTAATAGTAAAATCTGCAAATTTTTTTCTATCATTTTCAGACAACTGTATAGTCATAACTAACTCAAATTGCTTTACAGATAACCCCCTACGTAGTACCCTTTGCACTTGTAACAATCTATTTGTTGTGATATGAATAATAAAATTACAACAACTATAAAAATTAGATTCTATTAATAGAGGAACATCAAGCACTACATATCTAGTTGATTGCCTATTATGAAACATAATAAAGTCTTTTTGTTTTTTTAAAATCATTGAATGCAATACTGACTGAAATTCAATCCACAAATGACTATAAGTAAAAAAGTGATGTCTTAAATTACTCTTATTAATCACCCCATTACTGACAGAGTCTGGAAAATATGTATTAACAAGCTCAATAACATTGTTATCATGGCTATATAAATCATGTACAACTTGATCGGCATCAAATACCACTGCCCTAAAAAAAGTTCTAAAATAGCTCGCAACTAAACTTTTACCAGAACCTACACCACCAGTTAGCCCAAAAACTACCATAATTATAAAATAGTTACTATCAAATATAGGACAAATGCATCATAATCCCCCAATCATATATAAAACTATGTCAACAAAAATGATAGTAAAACTTCTTTGATATAGAAAATAAAAAATAAATTGTCACAGATTCATAAAAGGTTCTCTATATTTGTAAAACAAGTATCTATACAAAAAAACAAATATTTAAATTACTTCTATAGTATATAACTCTATCATTAAAATTACATTTGTATTATTAATATATAGAAAAATTAATTTATATATAAAATGATCTCACAAGCAGTACAAGCATTAAAAAACAAACACTTAATACTATTTCCCACCGAAACTGTATATGCATTAGCTGGAGATGCATACAGCATTGAAGCAATACAAAAAATATATAAAATAAAAGGTAGATCGCATAATAAACCCTTATCACTACTACTTGGTAACATTGACAAAATTAAACAGTTCTCTATTCTTACAAAACATGCAACTCAAATAATACAGGAACTTTCTCCAGGACCAGTCACTTTTGTATTACCAATTCATAACTATAATAAGTTACCTAGACAATTCTTCAATAATACTATTGGAATAAGAGTTCCAGACCATTCCATAGCTTTAGAAATATTAAATAATTTTGACAATCCTATTGTAGGAACAAGTGTTAATATTTCCGGACAACCTAGTGTCACTGCTTTACATCAAGTTCAAGAAACAATCAAACAGCATATTTCAGTAATAATAGAAGATGACAATTTAGTAAAAGGCATTGAATCAACAGTAATTGATTTAACATCACATAAAATACTAAGAGAAGGAGCAGTGTCAAAAAAGAAAATCCAGGATATAATACAAAATATTGTAAATTAGGTCATGAATACTAATTCTACACTAAATAGGATTATCAAAATTATTTAATATTTCTAAAGCTATGGAATGGTCTGGAACTCTTATTCCAATAGTATTATTGAAGAATTGTCTAGGTAACTTATTATAGTTATGAATTGGTAATACAAAAGTGACTGGTCCTGGAGAAAGTTCCTGTATTATTTGAGTTGCATGTTTTGTAAGAATAGAGAACTGTTTAATTTTATTAAATATACTTTATAAAGGAAAGACTCGTATTAACTTGTAAAGCCTAGGTTATTTTATTAATGAATTATTGCAATCCCCAGTACAGTTATATCCTGATAATTTTGCTATCAACAACTACAAACAACTTTTATCCTAGCATTGTTTAACTTAGTGAACATTGTTAAAAAATAAAATCAGTATTTACAAAAAAAATATCCACGTCATACTAACTAATATTATATAATCAAAGAATTAAGTTGGATAACTTTCTCCTTACTAACTTAGCTTTGTATTTAGATATTTGAAGATATCTCAAATAAAATTTTTAAATATGGATAAGATTGTAGGACACACATTAGCAAAAAATACACTAATACACAATATTCACATACAATCATGGCTAATTCATGGTAACAGAGGTATTGGAAAAGCAACACTGGCATGTCATTTTGCTCAATACTTAACACAATCAACAAACTTAAATCATTGTAACCCTGACCTTCTAATAATTAATGATAATGAAGAAACAATAGGAATAGAAAAAATTAGAAACATAAAAAACTTTCTTTATTTAAGCACAGCAAGATTCAAATACAGGATAGTGATAGTGGATAGTATTGATAACCTAACTATCAATGCCAGTAATGCAATGCTTAAGATTTTAGAAGAAACCCCTAGCAATTCTATTATTATCTTAATTAGTCATAATCTACATAAAATCCCAGCAGTTATAAGATCAAGATGTTTTACATTAGGGTTATCTGATCTTAATCCACACGAAACACAACAGGTCGTTAGAAATAACTTTCCATATCTAGACTATGAAAAAATAAGTCATATCTATCCAGGAACTCCAGGAATGGTAAATCAACATATTGATAAAGAAATTGAACTATACGAATGCCTCATTTCACTACTTTCTAATCAATATGATAACAAAACTATAGAAAATACGATAACAACTGAGATCAGCTTCTACAAAGTAGAACATATATTATTTACTATCATATCAGATCTAACAAAAGAAGCATTAGGTATATCAACAAATTTAAGTGATTACAAGCACCTAACTGATAACATAAAAAATAAAATTAACATTGATCAACTACTATCAAAACTATCTCAAGCACAACAATTAATATCTTACGCAAAAAAATTTCAATTAGATAAAAAATCAGTAATGCTAAATTTGATTAATATCATAATTAACTTACTATAAACTACAGTCAACTTTTTTAATCTAACATATTAGAATCAACAATTTAGAATAAAAAATAAAATTACATATTACAAATAATACCAATTGAGCACAAAGGTAAAAAATCACCAAAAGCACTCAAATATAATTTTAATACGCTGCTATTATAAAATAGCTATTAAATTCTATATTTATGTTAATAAAGTAATAATTTTGCAAAAAATTTATAAAAAATATTATTATCTACTTAAAATTACAGACTAATTAACCATGCTTTAAGTAATAACAAATAAATTTAGTTGACTATATGAACTAACCTAATATCCTAAATCTTGTTCAGTTATGTAAAATTAGGAGTTTAAGTTATGAGTAAGGATATGGTAGTGAGAACACTTATGGGAGAATTAGGATTAACAAAAAAGGTATCAAGTCAAGCTTATGATCTAGTAATGCTAAGTATACAAAACGCATTAGAAACTTCTCATCTAATTAGATTGCACAATGTTGGAACACTACATGTCATTCAATGTACAGAGAAAAAATATCATAACCCTAAAACTGGAAAGTTAGAAACGCTAGCTCCTAAAAAAAGAGTAAGATTTAGATCAAGCAAAAAATTATCAAATGCTATTAACCATTTAGATGATTAATTAGGATGCACTAGTAATGATTCTTTTCATTTTATAAACAGACATACCTATGCCATGTAGCACAGATTCACAAATTAAAAAATGCCCTATGTTAAGTGCTGATATATATGGTATTTTTGCTATAATACCAGCACTGTGATAATTTAAACCGTGTCCAGCATGACAGCTTATACTTTGCTGGTAGCAGTATTCTGCAGCTTTTTTTATTTGGAATAGTGTATCTTGTGTAGCATTGTTACAATATTTTCCAGTATGTAGCTCTATATTATTAGCATGTAGCTTTTTTGCCTGGTCAATTTGATCTACATCAGGTTCAATAAATAACGTAACGTCTATATTATGGGCATGCAATTTCTCAATAAATGACACTAAATAGGAAGAAATACGTTTTATATCCAATCCTCCTTCTGTTGTGAGTTCTTGTCTTTTTTCAGGAACTAAACATACGCATTTCGGTTTTACCTCTATTGCTATTGATAACATCTCATCAGTTGCAGCAATTTCTAAGTTTAACGGAACTTTTAAATTCTCTTTTAACCTAAAAACATCATTATCTTTTATATGCCTGCGATCTTCTCTTAGATGCACAGTTATAAAATCTGCACCATAATTTACTGCCATATTTGCTACTTCAAGAATATCTGGATAATCAATACCCCTTGCATTACGCAACGTTGCAACATGATCAATATTAACTCCTAAAGCAACCCCTGACATAAGAACCTCTCATACATCTATGATCAAAATATATTATATACTATCAATAAAAATTTTACACAAATACTATATTTTATTTAAAGCATATCCTCTAATTTGAGAAGACGAGATATCATAAGGTCTTAATCTAATAAACATCCATCCACATTGATAATTTAACAATAACTGAAAATTCATAAAATACATATTTCTCATATAACTAGCAAAAGGAGTATTTAAAGACCGATATACATTTTTGCTACGCTCAAAAACTACAATTGGCAATAATTTACAAAAATCTTTCCATCTATACCAATAATGAAAAGAAAAAAGATTATCATCTCCCATTAGCCATACAAACTTAATATTTTTAAACTTCTTAAACCTAGCCACAACATTATAACTATAACACTCTTCAACCTTAACAATACTTACTCTTGTATAACTAGAAACTAATTGCTGTGATAAAGCTACTCTATCTTCAATATTATAACCACCATCAAATTTTAAAGGATTACAAGACACAATTAACCACCATACCCTATTTATACCTAACCTTTTAATAGCTTCTCGAGTAATATATAAATGACCACAATGTGGAGGATTAAAAGATCCCCCTAACAACCCTATTGTTAAATTTTTCATCACAATAAAACTTATAAAAATATCTTATAAGACTCAAATATATAATAAATAACTTACTATAATCATTATTTATAACTAATATTTTACAATTACTACATAAACTTAGTAAGCAGTTGATAATTATATATAGAATAAAGTCTAATCCCTTCATCACAAAAATTCATACCCAATTCAATCTAGATAAAAATATATTCAACTCTAAACAACCCAATAATCACAGTAAAAACTATTTTTAAAAAACACAAATCTGTACATAATATAGGTTATACTAGTACCAAGTTTTTAATAAATTCGTCACATAATCTTAAAGATTCTTAACTTAATTTGTACGAAATAATACATAAATGTAATATGTTCATTGATTAGTAAATATCTTAAAGTATAATTGTGCATTATCAACAAGTTAATTTTCTAAAAAATGTTTTACCCCACACGAGATCTTAAAACAATATATTCTAAAGACAAAACAGTATGTGTAGAGCATATACTAGAATGCATGAATGACACAGATAAACAACTACAACTATATAGTAATCACATATTACATGAATATGTAGAACAAAAAAAACAAGAATTAAACAACCAGAGAAAAAGTCCTCAAGATATTCAAGCACATATTTCAAGTGAAAGCTTTTATCACGAGGCATCAAGTCATACTGAATATATGCTTAGCCAGTATATTATAGAGCACTTATCTGATAGTAACTATCTAGGGGAGCACAAAATAAAACTACTAACTGATTGCACAAAACACCTGGAACATACAAGAAAAAGCATGATAATGCAAGGAGTATATAAGATTTCATTGCTAAGTGAATTTAATCAGCTAATGAGAGATACATCCGATGAAGAATTCAAAGCATTAATTGAAGTAATAATAGCGTGCTCTCACCTAAAAACAGATCTTACTAATCAACAGCAAAAGTCTCTAGAAGGAGCTATAGAATCATATAATAAAGAAACAGAAGGTTTTTCACTTCAATCACTACGCAACTTTGCAGAAGATGCAACAGGAATTGATATATTGAATCCAATGTCTTCTATAAAGAAAAAATTAGGGATTAATAAATCAGAAGGTACAAAACAACCTTTAGGGTCTATGGATGAAAAACTAGTTGATGTAATAACCAGCCACTACAGCTGCTATTATTTCATATTAGGGGCTCTTACATTTGGTCTTGGAGGTTTCGCAGGACCACTCCTACCACTTCTTGTTATAACCACTGTTGGAAAAAGTCTATACAGTATGGTTACGGAAGACAAAGGCAAAGAAGGAACTATTCATAATCCTTTTCAAGAAGGAATAACAAGGCAACCAAGAACAACTGAAAGACCACAAAACTACACTGCAATATTAGAACAACGTAAGAAAGAAGCAGGTGAGCAACACAATACAGACAAACCACAAACTAGCAAGTAATTAAAAATTTGTACAAGTTAAAGTGCCATTAAACACTTAAAACGACTTTCAGTATTAAAAAATACTTATGAATCTTATTACATTAAATAAATCTAAGATACAATAAAATACACATAATAACAATAAAGTCCTCTGATATTACACACGTTATGATTTACCTTAACATCCTAGTTAATAAATTAATATCATCCCTCAACTTACTATCTGTATCTATTAACTTTTCTATTTGCTTAACAGCATGAATTACTGTAGCATGATCTCTGCCTCCAAAACTCTTTCCAATCTCTGGTAAACTCTTCTGAGTTAGTTTCTTTGATAGATACATTGCTACCTGCCTGGGACGAGCTAAAGTCCTTAATCTCCTAGTAGAATACATATCAGTCATCTTAATATTAAAGAACTCAGCAACCTTTTTTTGAATACATTCCAATGTTACTGATCTATGATTTGCACGTAACAAATCAGATAAAATATCACTAGCTGAATCCAAAGTAATACTACAACCAACTAATGAAGAATGTGCTACTACCTTATTAAGTGCACCTTCCAACTCTCTAATATTGGATTTGATATTTTTTGCTAAAAACTCTAATACTTTATTTGGAATATTAATACCCATTTTTTCAACTTTCAGCTGCAATATACCTAATCGTAGCTCAAAAGTTGTCTCATTGATATCCGCTACTAAGCCCCAACCTAATCTTGACTTTATTCTTTCTTCAACTCCATCCAAATCACTAGGTGATCTATCAGCAGATATTACTAATTGCTTATTCTGATCTATTAATGCATTAAACGTGTGAAAGAATTCTTCCTGAGTACTGTCCTTACCACTAATAAATTGAACATCATCAACCATCAAGATATCTACAGAACGAAATTGTTCTTTAAACAACATTATGTCCTTGCTTCTTAATGCTGTAACATACTGGTACATAAATTTTTCCGCCGAAAGATAAGCTATTTTTCTTTTTGAAGAAGATTTTATGATATACCAAGCAATAGCATGCATTAAATGAGTTTTACCAAGTCCAACTCCACCATATAGGAATAAAGGATTACTTCCAGATATTGGTTCGCTAGACTCTGCTACTCTCCTTGCTGCAGCAAAAGCAAGCTCATTTGGCTTTCCCACCACAAAATTATCAAAAGTAAACCTAGGATCTAAAGGAGAACTCAAATGATCGTAATTATTCTTTACTTCCCTATCCTGTTGATCTTTGATATTAACTAGTAAGTTAGTATCTTGATTATTCACAACACAAATATCTACAGAACAAACACTTTCATCCTCATCTTGCCAGTATTTTAAAATTTGATCCAAGTAGTGCACTAGTATCCATTCTTTGATAAACCTAGTAGGAGCAGAAAGTAGAACTCTACCACCTTCATTATTAACATACATTAATACACTCAACCAACTATCATATATGGCATTACCATAAAACTTATGTAATTTGCTTTGAATATCTTTCCAAATTACCTGGTTATCAGATCGAAATCTTTCTTTTATATAATCCCCTAAAAGCCCAGTACTACCATCATTCATATAGCCAATCCAAAACTACAATCATAACTCGAGAAACCATAAACCCCATTAGTACCACCAATTTACTGAGAGTTATGATCCTCTGCATTATACAATAGAAAAACAAACTCATCCATCAATTTCCCACAAAGAGATCAAATCTTCTTTAATGTATAGCAATATACAGCTAAAAGTTCACTCAGTGAAACAAATTTATATATACAACTAAAGAAAAATAGAGATATTACAAGTTAAAATAATAAAAAACTCAATACCATATTTAAACAATACAATACATTCGGTTTATTTAGCCTCAACATAATTAATATCAGGAGCATCTATTGCTTTCATACCTATAGCATGATACCCACCATCAACATACAAAATTTCCCCTGTAGTACCTTTACCCAAATCACTTAATAAATAAAGTGCTGCTCCACCTACGTCTTCTATTGTAGTATTACGCCTTAAAGGCGCATTATATTTATTCCACGTTAATATGTAATGAAAATCTCCTATTCCAGAAGATGCTAAAGTTCTTACTGGCCCAGCAGAAATAGCATTAACCCTAATATTCTGAGAACCTAAATCAACAGCCAGATACTTTACACTTGCTTCTAAAGCTGCTTTACACACTCCCATCACGTTATAGTGAGGCATTACTTTCTGAGCACCATAATAAGATAACGTCAATATACTACCTCCATTACACATAAGCTTTTCCGCCTTTTTAGCAAGATAAGTAAGCGAGTAACATGATATATGCATAGACGTCAAAAAATTATTCAGTGATGTATCAATATACCTACCTTTCAGCTCATTTTTATCAGAAAAAGCAACAGCATGAACTAAAAAATCCATACTCTCCCATTCATTACTAAGCTGTGCAAACATACTATCTACAGTATCTTCTTTAGATACATCACATTGCAACACTAACTTCACACCTATAGATCCTACCAAAGGATCTATTCTTTTTTTAAAAACATCAGATAAATAAGTCACTGCTATATCTGCTCCGTGCATAGCTAAGGTTTTAGCAATCCCCCAGGCTAAAGATTTATCATTAGCAATCCCAATAATTAACCCTTTTTTTCCTTTCATTATATCACTAGCAAGCACTGATATCTCCTTATTTCTTAGACATGCCTTTACAATACTACAAAATTCACAGGTTACAAAACTATAATAAAAAATTTTCAAGATGCGGGAGCGACGAGACTCGAACTCGCGGCCTTAAGCGTGACAGGCTTACGTTCTAAACCAACTGAACTACGCCCCCGATAAACATAAGGTCTATAATGCTAACTAACATAAAAAAAATTGTCAATAAGGTTTTATTCTTATTTAATCTTACAGCTCTTACATAATAAAAACCCACGGGCTTTAATAACATTATTTAATACTTATTGCAATCAAATAATGTAAAAAAATATACAAAATTATAGAATTTAGACTATCTTCAATTTATAACAACATTGTTTCCTATCTTTGACATATCACATAGAAACAACCTCTCATAAAAAATATGCTATTCAGTCATTAAACTGATTTCAGTCCCTCCAACACACAACTAACTGAAATTTATATGATTTGGAAATAATCGTATAACTAATGTTCAAGCACATTTCAATCAAATTATTAATTCAATAACATATTTTAATAACAACAATTAATAGATACATGTCTTAGTTCTTACATTGCAATAAATATTATTTGTATCAATAATATGACTATTTATTTTCTAATTGCTGCTTGATAATAGAATTCACTATATCAGGGTTTGCTTTACCTTGTGTTTCTTTCATCACCTGACCTACAAAATATCCAAACAGCTTTTCCTTACCTTGTTTGTATTCTTCAACCTTACTTGTATTATCTTTTAAAACCTTTTCCACAACTGCAGATAACGCATTTGTATCACTTAGTTGTCTTAACCCATATTCATTGACTATCAATGCAGGTGATTTACCTGACTCAAACATCATATCAAATACCTGTTTTGCTATCTTCCAAGAAATAGTATTGTCAACCATTAGATCAAGCAATTGTATTAAATGTTCAGCTTTTACTGAAGATTCATTAATAGTAATCCCAAGCTTATTCAACCTACTAAAAAGTTCACCTGTTATCCAAGATGCTGCAAGCTTTGCATCATGCTTTTCTACAACCCTTTCGAAATATATAGCAACATCCTTATCAGAAGATAAAATACCTGCATCATATTTACTGAGATTAAAATCACTAATATAACGATCTCTTTTTTGTACAGGTAACTCTGGCAAGGATGATTTTACATGATTTATATACTGATCATCAATTTTTAATGGAAACAAGTCAGGATCCGGAAAATATCGATAGTCATGGGCATCTTCCTTAGTCCTAATCACTCTTGTTTGTCCTAAACCAACATCAAATAACAACGTATTCTGAGTCAGTATTTCTCCATTCTCCAACGCATTAACCTGTTTATTTGCTTCATACTCTATAGCTTGCATAACATAACGAATGGAATTAAGATTTTTTATTTCAGATCTTACTCCAAGTTCACTACTTCCAACAGGTTTTACTGAAACATTCGCATCACAACGCAAAGAACCTTTTTCCATATCTCCATCACATGTCTCTATAAAACGCAATATCATACGTAACTTTTTTAGATATTCTGCAACTTCTTCAGCAGATCTTAAATCAGGTTCCGATACTATTTCCATTAATGCAATACCTACCCTATTGAAGTCTAGATAAGTCTTATTAGATTCATGAATACTTTTCCCAGCATCTTGCTCAAGGTGAATCCTAGCAATACGCACCTCCTTCATATCATGATCTTCTAAAACAATTTTACCTTGTGTTGCTATAGGATAATAAAATTGCGTTATTTGATAACCAGAAGGCAAATCAGGATAAAAATAATTTTTTCTATCAAAAGCTGAATACTTATTAATCTGACATGATAAAGCAATTCCAGTTTTTACTGCCTGATAAATACAATATTCATTAAGCACAGGTAACATACCTGGCATTGCCACATCAAAAAGCGATACCTGTGTGTTAGGCAAAGCATCATAAGTTTTCGCTGAAGCACTAGAAAATAATTTAGAATTGGAAATAACTTGTGCATGAACTTCCAGCCCTATTACCACTTCCCAATCACATCTATTTCCTTTGATAATTCTCATAAAAATATATCACTTTAAATAAAATATATTAAATCAACGCTTTAATAGTGACAACACTTCTTTTGAACAATTAATTTCCTTATTAATTACATAATTTTCATAATTATCATCTATCTTAGACAATTCATAATGGTAATTCACCATAATACCCATTGAACTACTTAATCCTTTTTCAGAAATATCAGCCATCCAATTTAACTGTTTTATAATTGCCCCATTACTTAAATGAAAGTGTGCTACTGGATCTAATGCCTTATCAGAGTTTTTAGCTCTTACCAAATAATAAGCACATAATTTTAAAAATAAATTTTTAATATCCTGAGATAAATCAGCATATTGTTTAGCATTAACGTATGACATTATCTCATCAATAGATACAGTAATTTTCAGATCATCTAGCAGCTCAAGACGATGTGGTAAAGTATTCACAACCCACCTAATGAAACCTGGTATTGGAGAAAGAGTTGCATAAATTTTAATATTTTGAAATTCCTCTGATAATTTATTCACAACACGTTTTATCAAAAAATTACCTAAACTAATTCCAGAAAGTCCCCTCTGAGTATTTGAAATTGAATAGAAAATAGCTACCTTTGCATTTTTCGGATCCTTAGCTGGCACCTGAGAATCCAACAACATTTGTATACTAGTAGCCATTTCATCAATAAGAGCTACTTCTACAAAAATTAAAGGTTCTCTTGACATTTTATAATGAAAAAAAGAAAAACATCTACGATCTGAATCTAATCTATCTCGTAAATCATCCCATGAAGAAATAGCATGAACTGCTTCATATAAGATCAATTTTTCTAATAAAGAAGCAGGAGAATCCCATGTAATTTGATGTAAGTCTAAAAGGCCAATGTCAAACCAATAAGATAATATACTCCTTAAATCTTTTTCTAGGGAAAAAAACAATTGATTCTTATTTAACCGAATTACATCGGCTCTCATATCAACAATAAATTTTAAACCATCAGGTAATGAAATAAATTGCTTAAGTATACGTAATCTAGGAGACTCTAAAACTGTCATCAATTCAAATTCGTATTTTCTTTTTCCATTTTCATTTACTTCACGTATATAATCCCCTATCTTTTCATCTATCTCAAATCTATCAGCGCTAAATTTCTCCTCCAACAACTTTAGAAAAGCTATTTTACCAACGTCAGATAAATTCAAATACAAATTACCTAAAGATATAGTATTATACCTCGCCTTAATCTCCCCACCTTTTGGGTTAACACACTCTTTCATTTTTTCATAAAGATCACTAATATCCTGATCTCTAGTTAAGTCCTTATTAATACTGCCAACCCAAGAAAATATTGCATCAGCCATTTCTCCCATAACTTTAAAAACACTATTTATTGTTTTATTTCTTATTACTGGTAATGAGTTATCCATTGTAAACCACAATCAAAGTAGATGTTTTAATTAACACTATTCCATATTATTAGTCCATTTTTTTTAGAATATAACAACAAAATGATTGACTGATTTGTTAATAAAATACGATAATAATCCTTGTTAACTCACAATGAAGATACAACTATGTCGACTATCGGTGTAAACAAGGTAATCCTAATAGGCAATCTAGGCAAAGACCCAGATATTAGGGTAATGCAAAATGGAAAAGAAATGGCAAGTTTCTCTATCGCTACATCAGAAAGCTGGGTAGATAAGACATCAGGCATACGTACAGAAAAAACAGAATGGCATAACATAGTAGTATTCAATGAAGGTTTAATAAAAATTATAAAAAACTGTATACGCAAAGGAAGCAAAATATATATTGAAGGATCGTTAAGAACAAGAAAGTGGACAGACCAAAACAATATAGACCGTTATACAACAGAGGTTATTTTACAAGGGTTCAACTCAGCATTGTATATGCTAGATGGCAAAAATAATACAGCAGATAATAATGTTATACCTGAAGATTATACTGCTAAAAGTCTGAATAAAGAAAATTTCCAAGACAGCAGTTGTGATGATATAATTATCGATGATGAGATACCATTCTAGTCATGACTTTAATTCACCACACATATATAAACATTTGTACTACTCGCTGCAATTCTGTGTTTTCAGTATTAACACATAGGGTACATATGGATTCACTATAAATAACACTAAAATATCACCCTGCTACTACTTAATTTAAAGTGCATATATGAAAAACTCAATTGCTTACTAATGGACTTTGTAACACAAATTGCTTTAATGACAACAAAAAAGTACAGCTATTGAACAAACATCATTTTAACTATTTATAATAACAAATACATAATAAATGACATGCTTTTACATACAATAATTAACTGAGAGACACAGCCTATCAGTTAATTTCATATCATATGTGAAAATTAGTTACTTAGTACTATCATGAATCTTGTAATATAAATCACGTTTATTACAGTATAAACTTAAATCAAATATATAGTTGTATGTTACAGCACTGACATATAAATTTTAGATACTAATAAACCCAAATTACTGTACATGTACAAATACTCAACTACTTGTTGTAGTAATGAACTTTTTGTATAACATACAGTTCATAGTAACACAAACTCATACAAAAGAACTATGCCTAATCTAGGCATAAAGTAATATATACTATTTAATAAAACTATGCAGAATCAATATACCTTGATTAAAATAGTGTATAATAACCTTATGCAGGATACTCAAATCTCAAGATTATATGAAATCAAAACATATATCACATTAACCTTACAACAAAGTTATTAAGTATAAACTGATAATAAATACTCAAATCACTTACATAAAATTACAGACTAAGCAGCAAATGTGGAGTATTCCAACAATTTGACGACTAATAACATTAAACCGAGCCATTATTTAAACACACTCTCATATTCAATAACTTTCTTATTTTTCTTGAGACAATAAAAACCATATAAAGAAAGCAAAGCATAAAAATCTACACAAAGTACAGGAGAAACACCTAATTTTGTCAACCATAAAAATACTACAGGTGTCAACATACCAAAACACCCTATTGCAACACTGTATGAAACTGAATATCCAGTTTGCCTAACATTAGCTGGGAATAAAAGCATAATCATAGCAGAAAGAGGTGTTGAACACATACCTAAAGAAAATGCTATAAGAAAATAAGTTACAATAGATTTACCAAAAAACCACACAAGCGGAGATATACCTAAAACAAAAAATACTTGAAGACATAATGCAACAGTTGTAGTCTTATATATCCTACAAAGCATAGAAACTAGACAACATGACAAAGTTATTGTCAAAATCAATAAAGCATATATTGTCATACTTACTTTACTTTGTACACCTAAGAATACAAAGAAAGCATAGAATAAAGAGTTACAAAAAGGCACAAAAATAAGTGTTATTATACAAGGTTTTTTATAATTTGATATTACATCTAAAATAGGTATTTTAGAAACTTTACTCTTGCTTTTATAATCTAAATACTCTCTACTCTCCTCAATAGAAGTACGTAAGAAAGGTAATGATAAAGACATTGCTAACCCTATAGCAAATGGAATTCTCCACCCCCAAGAATAAAATTGAGTTTCTGGAATCAAATTATAGCATAGCTTGAACACAAAACATCCAACTGCACCACCAAATATTGCTACCAGAAAATGACCCCCCATCGCATAAGCAATATTACGATTGTTTCTTATATTTTCTGTCATTAAAACTACAGCTCCTATTTCTCCAGAAAAGGATAATCCCTGTAAAATACGAAACACTATTAGTAAAATAGGCGATAATATCCCTATAGATTCAAAAAGAGGCAGAAAAGTTATCCCACCTACTGATATAATAAGTACAGTTACAGAGCTCAATAAAACAACTTTTCTACCATACTTATCACCAATATAACCAAATAACAATGATCCAAAAGGTCTAACAAAAAAAGCTATTCCAAACGTCATAAATGATAATAATAGAGCAAAGTTTTCAGTTAGATGAGAAAAAAACATCTGACTAAATATTTTACTAAAATTTCCATACACTAAAAAATCATAGCACTCTATAAATGCACATAGAAGTACTGATAACATTGGTTTTACATTGGAATTTGTTGACATACTATATACTTATATGATACTAATACTAACATAATTACAATATATTAGTTATGTATGTCAATTATTATTAAGTAAACAAACAATTAACTAAGATTCATTGTAACCTATAACCTATTATACATATACTTAACTATAGGATTGTTTTACACATGATAATGCATTAATAGTGAAACAGAGTTTGAAAAAAGATATTCTAGGTTTAATATTACATCATATGCTAAAGCTCTGAAATAAAGTCTTATCACTAACCACTGATGAACAATTAGCTATTATAATAAAACGCATATAACAAAAGTTCTATAAAATGCCAATCACACGTCAGCAATTACTGTAAAACCAATGTTTATGCCTTATCAAGCGCATATTATATCTCTACAAAGTAATTTTCACCAATCCTACAACAGTATTGTTCTAAATTCTAATTTAAACACATAACACTTTCCCATATTTATATTTCTTCAAAAACAAAAGATTAAGTAAAGATAATGACACACAGAAACTTAAATAAAATATAGGAGATATATCCAACTGAGTTATTTCTATCAACCATAAACAAATTATAGGGGTAGTCCCACCAAATATTGCTACCGCAATACTATAACACACTGAAAAACCAGTTTGCCTGATATTAACTGGAAACAAAAATACCAACATAGACAATATAGGAGTTGCATACAAACCTAACAGAATTGCTAACACAAAATAACTAATTACAGAGTTAAATCCTAAGAAACATAAAACAGGAACTACACATGTAAAAAACAACACATGAATAACTAATGATACACTTTCAGGTTTGTATACCCGAAAAGAAAGACAGGATATAAAACCTGACACCAACACTGCCAATATTAAGAGACTATAAATTACCATACTTACTTGTTGCTGTATATTTAAAAATACAAAAAACATATAAAATAAGATATTAGAACTTCCTATTAAACTGCATATCATTATACAAATCTTTTTATGATGTAGTATTATATCCAAAACAGGAACTCTAGGGACCTTTTTGCCAGACATGTAATCCAAATATTGCCTACTTTCCTCAATAGAATGACGCAAAAGAGGTAAAAATATAGACATCATCAAACCAACAATAAATGGTATTCTCCACCCCCAAGAGTAAAACTGAGCTTCCGGAATAAGATTATAACACAGCTTAAAAGTAAAAGACCCAACTGCTCCTCCAAGTATTGCTATCGCAAAATGTAAACTTAATACCATAGGAACTTGCTCTTTCTTAACATTCTCTGCTATTAAAACAATAACACCTACTTCACCTCCAAAAGACAATCCTTGTAAAGTGCGTAACAACACTAATAGAATAGGAGCTAATAAACCTATCGAATCAACAAGAGGTAAGAATGCAACACCTCCAACTGATAAAATAAGCAAAGCTGCAGATATAAATAAAGATATTTTTCTCCCATATTTATCTCCAATATATCCAAACATTAATGACCCAAAAGGCCTAACAAAAAAAGCTATTCCAAATGTCATAAATGATAGTATTAAAGACAAACTTTCACTATTAACTTGAGAAAAAAACATCTTACCAAATATACGTCCAAAATTCCCGTACACCAAAAAATCATAACATTCTATAAAAGCACATAAAAGCATAGACACTATTGCTTTTTTATTAGAACCATGCAACACTTTAGGTAACAATACTATAAAAATAAAGAGTTAAAAATTACAGTTATTTATCTCTTATGTCAACCACTATCAACAATTAACAAACAATTAATTTTTAACCTAAATTTATATTAGTGTGGAATATTTTTACTCTAGAAATATGCACATTAATAAAATATAGAAACTAATTGCAACATAGCTATAACATAATATCAACAGGCTATTTCGTTTCAAAACATTTTCCTAACATATAGACCTTCTACTAATCTTTAATGGATGACTTACAGTCAATCTATAATCTGGAAATTTAGAACAGAACTCATTCAAATACAATTTTTACCAATGTTTAAGTTGATTCTCATAATCAACTTAGTCTTTGAAAATTATCCTCATATCAATCAAGCACTTCCTTGTTTTTTCTGAAATTGCATTATATTATCCACAAACTCTAACCAGAAGAAAATTTACAAAACATTCAAAAAAACTTTTGTGGCTAACATAAATATTACATTTAGTAAAGTATAATACATAGATATAATCTTAAAAATCTCGACAATTTTAACACTCGTTCAAATCCAGTACTTCATATAACTTTACAGCTAATATAAAATAATAAATTAACAATTATATCAAATATCCCCACTCTTTTATACGAGTTACAAGATCATAATTAGTATACCTAGACATATCGTAAGATGCAGTAAATGGCTTCATAAACGTTACATAATCCAAAATTAGCTGTTTTAAAGCAACTTCCAATTTCTCCATCAATTCAATATAATTATCTACAGGGATTATTTTAATATCTTCTGAATTTATCTTCCAATACATTAAACCTGAAATATCTTTTTTTAAACTCTGTTTCACCGTTAATGCTTGTATTATCATTTGTAAAGCAGCTCCATAATTAATATCTGACTGCGAAGGAATTGTACCAGTCTTATAATCAATAACTATGACACTACCGTCTTTTAAACATTCTACTCTATCACACCTAGATACCACTTTTACATTACTACAGATCTCCCAAGAAAAAAAATGTTCTGTGATAACTTCATTAATATCATGGCCCCTTTCTAAATTGATTTCAAAAAACTGCTCGGCCATCTTCTGAAATTTAGGCCATAAAATAGTTTCAACTTGAGGAAAATCTTTGTACTTATCCAAGAACTCCGATGTGGCAATTTTTATTAAATCTTCATATCTACTATGTTGATTACTATTGCTTAACAAATATTTATAAAAAATATTATGTACAATGATCCCAAAATCACGCATAGAAAATCTTTCATTAATATCTTTACATGGCAAAACATTCAAAATATTACTCAGATAAAATACATAAGGATTCTTTATCAAAGTTTCTAAAGAAGTAGTAGACAAAATATTAAATGCAACCAACCTTTGACTGATCTCTGGGTTAGGTTGAGGTCTTAAATGCGCTAAATTTTTAACATCACTATACAAAAATCTATCTTGGATCTTCGAATAAATACCACCCTTTAAACTTTCTATATCATAAAGTCTTGCTAAAACCTTCAACCGTCTAATCCAAATAGATTCTTCATTTATTTTCCCAAAGCTTTTCAAAGACTGTGTGATATAAATTTTATCTGCATAAAAAAAGCTATGTAACAAATAAGCAACATAACCTTTTTCCTTTTGAATGGAAGGCAACCCTAATTTAGCACGTATCGACTTGTTTAATAATGTCCCACATGAATTAACGTCATAATTCACTTCATTAAACCCAGCAAAAATAACTACTTCTTTCTTAGATAAGTTAACATTAGATAATTTATAATTTTCTGCAAAGAAAGTACTATTCAAAACTGATACTAAAATCTCATAATATACATCCATACCATATATTTTTATACCATTACATGAGTTTCGAAAATTATCAAAAAATTCTTCAATCTTACTATAATCATTAAGATCAATTATAATATTACCTTTCAATAAATTCTGTATGCATACAATATGAGCTTCTACTATAGAAGACATAATATCATGTTTCACTTTAACTAAAGGCAGTATAACACTTGTTATCTTTTCCCAAAAACATAACAAATCTGGCACTTTTTCTTTTATATTATTTTCTATGCTAAAAAAATCATGACAAGAATAAGACCTGACAACTTTTAGTTCAAAATCTGATATCAAAACGTCATAATCCTCCTTAGCATATCCCAAAGTCACAAAAGGGTGTTTAAGTAATGATAATAATGGGATAGGATTCCATTTACTCATTACAACTTCTAATATATGCAATATAAAAGACAATATAAGATAATCAATATTAGACTGGTCTAATAACTTTTCTGAACTTACAATAGAATTTATTCTTTTAGTCAACAGCAAATTATTTGTAAATACAATAAGATCGCTGCAAGCATTTTCTTTTATAAGCATAGATACAACTTGAGCTTCCTCTTCATCTGAAACACAAGTAATCAATTTAACACGATCATAATCATTATAATTTTGGATTTCATTTTGATGATACTTTTCTAAAAATAAATTAAAATTAAACACACTACTTACAAATACCAAATGATTTGGCTGCCCTAAAAAAATGATATCATTTCTATTAACTTTTAAAACATCTAATAAATTCTTTACATAATACTGATAATGACATTCTTCCAATAACTGCCAATTCTCATCATCAATACTTATATCTATATACGGGAATATTATTGTACTATTAGGCAATTTATATAGAGCCTGAATAAAGTTAACAAAAAAATTATCAAACGTCATACCAGCAAAAATTATAGTGCAATTTAATGCTTCATCTTGTAAATATTTTAATAAATCATTTACATATAAACTTCTATGTTCCAATATATCTAGTACTTTTTCTTTGTTTAAAATTTCTCTCCATTTTTTAGATAATTCAGCAAGAAGTTTAGCAGCTTTTTGACAATGTACTGGTAAATCACAATCAAATAGATACTCTAAATTAGATAGCGGAATACAATGCACATGCATTTCATTCAATAATGAAGACAACTCATAACTTAAAGATAGTGGATAATTATCATTATTTTCAGAATTCCATAACTTTATAAATTCTACTAATAATAAAAGTTTCCTTGTTGGAGTCATAATCCTGACAGAACTGTGTTCATTCGCTAGTAAATCTTGATCTATATTTGATAACGATATAATTCTTACTTGAGCAGGAATATTAGCATGAAAGTGAAGTTTCAATTCATCACATAGCAACCTAACATCTTCTTGGTTTGGCACTACAATTATCATATTAGAAGAAGTTCTAGAACTATCATTAAAGATATCAAATGCAAATTTTGCTACTACAGCTAAAAATGATTCTGAACAATGAACTGAAAAAATCTTTCCCATTAGATTATATTAGACTAAAAAATTATAAAAATAATCAAAAACATAATATATACTTAACAGTAGACTTAACAAATTAAATTAGTTTTTACAATATTTATAGTTATAGCCTTCTTGAAAATATTACAAAAATTAATAAATATACTACCTAATAAAAAAAATAAGTTGATACTTACTAGCAAAACAATAAACAATATACACATGAATATGACAAGTTAATAACATGCAATTTCCTAGCACTAGATTAAGACGCAAACGTTTGAATGGATGGTTACGTAATTTAGTAAGAGAGACCAGTTTATCTACAAATGACCTAATACTACCACTATTTGTACATGATCGTAATGAAATATCAGAACCTGTAAAACAATTACCTGACATAAAAAGATATCCTATCTCTGAATTGTTAAAAATAGTAGAGCAAGCTGCAAGCCTAGGAATAAATGCTGTAGCATTGTTTCCTGTAGTGGAAAATCACTTAAAATCTGAAAATGCAGAAGAAGCATTCAATCCTGACAATCTGGTATGCAGAGCAATAAGAGAAATCAAAAAACATATCCCAACAATTGGCATAATAGCTGATGTTGCATTAGATCCTTACACAATTTCAGGACATGACGGAATTATAGTAAATGAGCAAGTTGACAATGACTCAACTTTAGAAGTTTTACATAAGCAAGCTTTAGTATTAGCAGCAGCGGGTTGCGATATTGTAGCTCCATCAGATATGATGGATGGAAGAATTAAAAGAATAAGAAATTCTTTAGACAATTGTAACTTCCAGAATGTATGCATATTATCTTATTCTGTAAAATATTGTTCTAGCTTTTACAAACCATTTCGCGAAGTTGTAGGATCTCGCTCAAGACCTGAAACAATAGATAAAAGCACATACCAACTAGATATTGCAAACATAAATGAAGCAATACTTGAGGTACAAATGGATATTGACGAAAGTGCAGATATTGTAATGATAAAACCAGGAATGCCATATCTGGATGTAATTAAGTGCATTAGTAGCAGATATAAGATACCAGTATTTGCATATCAAGTCAGTGGGGAATATGCAATGATTAAAGCTGCATCACAAAACCACTTATTAGATTATGACTTAGCTATCTATGAATCTCTATTAGGATTTAAACGCGCAGGTGCAAAAAGTATAATTACTTATGCTGCAATAGATGTAGCTACCATGCTCATAGAAAACAGGATGTAACAGTATACAATTCTACTAAAACATCATTGTTTAGCATGCTATAGTCCATAAGAATTAGATATTCACTGCTTATAGATAAATAGGATAGAAATGTATGATGGCTTATATAGAGTTAATGTGATAAATATAGTAATAAGCTAAAAAACAAAATACCATGTATCAACCATCAATCTTTATCTCTCAACTAAATTATAATCCTGAAAATATTGATCACAATTACGATAAGATTACAAAATCATATCAAGAATCAGTAGATCAAGCAGCTGATATAGTCATATTTTCAAGATATGCAGTATCAGGATATATACAAAAAATTTCAACCTTATATAAAAATTTCTTCAATCAGTGTACCAATGCAATAAATAAATTAGCGCTACAAACCAATAATAAGAATACAGCAATAATTATTGGCAGCATTAAAGAGAAAGATAATGTAATATTTGAAACAATTTATCTAATAAAAAATGGAAAGACCACAGAATTAATAGAATTCCCAGCAGGTTCTCAGTCTTCTGATATCTCAGTAACATTTACAATTGATAATATAAACATAATATTACTCCTTATATCAAGAACACCCAAATTACCTGTCTATAATAATGATACACTATTGCTAATTATGGACAGTACCCAATACACACAAAATACAAATTCAAGAGATAATCTAATTTTAAGATTAACACTTAATAAATACGCAGTATATATTAACCAAATAGGAGGATATGACAATTTAGTCTTTCACGGAAAATCTTTTTTTACTTTCAATAGCAAATATCATTTCTTAAATATGTGGAAAGAAGATAGCAAGCTTTGTAAAATAGACTTAGCAAAACAAACTAATCCTAACATAATACACAATAACATTGAATCAGATTATCAAGCACTAATGTTAGCATTAAGGGATTATATACATAAAAATTCTATGACCAGTGTAATTATGGGACTATCCGGAGGTATAGACTCTGCACTTGTAGCTTCAATTGCAGCAGATGCTCTTGGCCCTAATAATGTACATTCGCTTATGTTACCAACAAAATATACATCTCAAATGAGTATTACTGATTCTAAAGAATGTGCTATGAGATTAGGAATTTCTTATAATATATTATCGATAGAGAAAATATTTCAAACTTCACTCGCAACCTTACACAATACTTTTATAAACACTGAAGAAGATATTACAGAAGAAAATTTACAAGCTAGGATTAGAGGTACTATATTAATGGCATTCAGCAATAAGTTTAAGTTTATGTTATTATCAACAGGTAACAAATCAGAATTATTTGTTGGTTATGCAACATTATATGGAGATATGTGTGGAGGATTTGCCCCAATAAAAGACATATATAAAACTAAAGTATATGAGCTCAGTAGATGGAGAAACAAAAATATACCAGTAAACAGTTTATGTCAGAAAATTGATGTTATCCCTTCTCAAATTATAGAAAAACATCCATCCGCTGAACTACGCTATAATCAAAAAGATCAAGATACTTTACCTGACTACACAACATTAGATTCAGTACTTACATTACTTATCGACCAAAACTATTCTACAGAGGACGTAATAAAAAAAGGATATAATATTCAGGATGTTAATCACATAGTACACTTAATCCAAAAATCTCAGTTTAAAAGAGAGCAAGCTTCTACTGGACCACTAATTAATTAATTGATACAAAAAATACTAACATATCAAAGCTATTATCTTCAGTGTCAAACAGCAAAAACCAACATATTCTTTAATTACACAACATTAGATTCAGTACTTACATTACTTATCGACCAAAACTACTCTACAGAAGACGTAATAAAAAAAGGATATAATATTCAAGATGTTAATCACATAGTACACTTAATCCAAAAATCTCAGTTTAAAAGAGAGCAAGCTTCTACTGGACTACTCATTAATTAATTGATATGAAAACGCTAACTTATTAAAGCTATTATCTTTTAATACTAGACAGTAAAAACTAATTTTATAAACTACCTTATACAATGTAACACAAACTTTTTTGTTATAATATACAAGAAATACCCTAAAATGCTACCCCTTCCCATTCAACAAACTGTCTTTTATTATTTAATATTCACAAATATCAATATTACAGATTTTCCATATAATTCTTTATAACTATACAATTAAAAAATAATTTATTCCCACTAATCTACTTACTAGTACCATAACTAATACAATAGCTAATTAGTCTAATATTTATAAAAAAATATTACTAAACTAATGGAAAAACTGTATTACAAAATAACTAAGTTAACAAATCTTCATTTTCCTTTAACTTGTTCATCAAGTTTTCTGCTCTGTCTAAAACTGATTGTGGAAATCCTGCTAACTTTGCAACATGTATTCCATAAGATTTATCAGTTGATCCAGGTATAATTTCATGTAAGAACACTACTTTTCCATTCCATTCTTCTACTTTCATACAAAAACACTTTATATTCTCTAAATACCCTTCTAACCTTGACAATTCATGATAATGAGTTGCAAAAACTGCTCTACTTTTATTAACATTATGAATTTGCTCAATAACTGACCATGCAATTGACAATCCATCATATGTTCCTGTCCCTCTACCAATTTCATCAAGTATTACAAAAGACTTATCTGTAGCTTGGTTAATTATTGCAGCAGTTTCTGTCATTTCCACCATAAATGTAGAATGTCCAGATGCAATATTGTCAGAAGCTCCCACCCTACTAAATACTTTATCAATAACTCCTATATGAGCATGCTGAGCAGGAACAAATGACCCAATATGAGCTAAAATACCTATTAACGCGTTCTGTCTTAAGAAAGTACTTTTACCAGCCATATTAGGCCCAGTTATTAAATGTACTCTTTGTATTGATGAAAGATCAATATCATTAGCTACAAACTTACCGTTACGCTCAACTACAGGGTGCCTACCCTTTTGAATATTAAACTCATAACTATCATCAACTATAGGTTTAGTATAAGAATATTGTATTGCTAATTCAGCAAAGGAAGTCAACATATCAATCTCAGCAATAACATGTGCAGTCATAGCTATTTTACCTGCATCTTCAACAATACACGTACATAACTGACCAAAAATTTTTACTTCTAAATTAATTGCTGCATCTCTGGCAGAAATTATTTTGCTTTCCAATGCTTTCAATTCACTTGTTGTATATCTAATACTATTAGCTAAAGTCTGTCTATGAATAAAATCTTTATCGCTAATTAAATAGTTTGAAGAAATTTCAACATAATATCCTAAAATGTTATTATACAATATTTTCAAATTCTGAATGTTAGTAATACTACGATATTTATCTCGTAATTTTTGAATTAAATCATTACTATAACTTTGAATATATATATACTCTGACAACTGTGCATCGTAATCAGGATTAATAAATCCTCCATCTTTAACATTATTAACACTATTTGGTATCAACACATTATCAAGAGTCTTACACAAATCATCATATTTCCCTAATCCTACACAGAAATCACTTACAATACTAGAGTCAAATTTATGCAATAAATTTAATAATACAACAGTCTTATCTAAAGTTAATTTTAAGGCATATAAATCCTTAGGTGAACACTTACCAACCTTAATTCTTGTTAAAATACGTTCTATATCTGCAACACCTCGTAATGTCTCCCTAATATCTCTACATAATGCTCTATTATTCACAAAAAATTCAACTATATCTAATCTACGATTTATTGCACAAGAGCATGCTAAAGGGGCTGATAAACATCGTTTTAACAATCTGCCACCACATGCTGTTACAGTATAGTCTATAGAAGAAATTAAGGATCCTTCTAAATCCCCAGATTGCGTATAAAATAACTCAAGATTTCTTAATGCTGCAGCATCTATAAACATAAAATCATGCTTTAAATAAGCTTTTGGAAATTCCAATTTAGGTAGATTCCCTTTTTGTGTAGCCTTAACATATTCCAGTAAGGAGCCACATACAGCTATTTCTTCATTTTTTAAATCACCCAATCCTTTTAAAGTAGATATTCCATAAACACTACATAAAGTATTATAAGATCTACTAACATCAAAAAAGCTACTTGAATACTGAGTCACAGAAAATTTATATTTTTTTAAAATAGAGTATATAAAATCTAACTCCACTAACTTATCAGAAATTAAAATTTCCTTAGGATTAATTCTAAATAAATCACTATCAAGCTTATGTAGCTCTGTTACATGATAATAAAATAAACCAGTGGATAACTCTAACCACGCAATAGCATAATTATTATCAATATTAACTAAACAAGACAAATAATTATTCTCTTTCGCTTCAAGCAAAGAATCTTCTAATATAGTACCTGGAGTAACTATTCTTACAACATCACGTTTTACTAAAGCCTTATACCCTCTTTTCTTAGCTTCCTCTGGCGTTTCCAATTGCTCACAAATTGCTATTTTATAACCCAATTTTACCAATTTATTTAAATAAGATTCACTACTATGAAAAGGGACTCCACACATAGGTACACTCCCTTTCTTAGTTAACACAATGTTCAATGTCTTAGATGCTTCTATTGCATCATCAAAAAATAACTCATAAAAATCACCTAATCTATAAAATAATAAATATTCCTTATACTGATTCTTCAACATCATGTATTGCTGCATTATAGGAGTTATCTTGCTATCATGACTCACTTTTTACCTATTGTTAATCTTTATCTTACAGTATATTATATCCAGTAACTAGAAAAAAGATAATGACTAAAGTGAATAATAAATATTTTAATAATATATAATGACATATTACTAATTATATTTTATAATTAATAAACATGTAGCCTGATCTAATATTTAATTATGGTATTCAAATGCTTACTTTCTTAAAGAAAGGTGCAGATGTTTTTATAAAAGCAGCTATAACACCCACTACCAGTAAATTACCTCACCAAGAAAGTGTAGGTAAATACCTTGGAGGTATTATAAAAAGCATTATCCCAAATCAACAAACACCTGCCGAAAAAAATTTCGACTTAAAAATGCATAATCGAACCTATAAATTGGGGGTAGAGCTACCAGGAAGTACAAGAACAGCCGGCCATGAAACTGAAGTAGCCATGAAGATACCATCCTACAAGTTACCATATCAAGCTATACAAAAATTTGCAGCATGGCAAGAACAAGATAAACAAGGAAATGTTGAAGAAACCCAAAAAGGTACCTTAACATCACTTATTACTCCTCTATCAGCAGCTAAAGAATTAGTTAAGAGCAAAACTGCAGGTCAGTATTTCGAACAACTAAAAGCACTTGATAATCAGCTTAGCAAATCAGGAGGAAAGGTTATAGTAGATTCTACCCCAGGTAGATATAAACAAGGGGTAACTATAGAACTAGATGTTTCTGGAAAATCAATAGAACTGATAGAAAAAGATGTAGCATTCGTCCTACAAAGCCTGGATATACATGATAGCAAATTAGTGCAAACTTTCTCTAAACGGTTATACAAGTCATGTACCGACCCAAAAATGAGTTCAGCCGACATTCAAGATAAAAAAACCAACCATAATACTGACAGCACAGAAAGTTCGCCCATTAATCAAAGACAAGATGTATTATCAGCAAACCAAGAACAAGACAACGATATAGTATCATCAGATCAAGAACAAAATCATAAAGCCTCACAAACTACCAAGCTTGATATATCAAGTAGAGATTTCTCACTTACAAACCCTAAGGATATGCCTTATCCCAAACATCCTCTACAGAATTCACAGATGTTACAACAGTTGCAAAGTCAGATACTAATGCAACAAAAACCTGAAAAAATGCCTACACAGCCTATATCCGCTACTACAAGGCAAGAAGTTGCAGAAATAGCAGAAAATTTATCACAAGGTTTAAGTGAAGATCAAATAGAAAACAGTTCAAGTAAAACGAACAGGCAATTAACCAATTCTAATCCAGGAAAAGCACATGCAAGATAATAATTCTTATGATAACAATAATGTTTTTGCAAAGATTTTAAGAAAAGAACTTCCATGTAACGTAGTATATGAAGATGAGTTTGTATTGGCATTCCACGACATATATCCTCAAGCCCCCATACATATTTTAGTTATTCCAAAAGGTGAATATACATCATTTGACGATTTTAGTGACTCCTCAGCAGACATTAGACACTTTTTTTCTATCGTGAAAAAGATTACTCACGAGTTCCAATTACATAAAACTGGATATAGAATTATTACAAATCATGGAAAGCACGGAGGACAGGTTGTTCCACACTTTCATGTACATATTTTAGGTGAAAAACAACTATAATCATTATATATCTACCTTACTATATGTGGAGTGCATAATAATTCACAAGTTTCATTACTGTCCAATATCCTGATAACACATAATAGAACCATTACAAATCCTGGAAACAAGAAATTTTCCATATTTTCATGTACATACGTAAACAAAGGTACAACCATCATCATTTTTAAATTGAGATTTTTTGGATTAAGTGTACTATGTGATTAACATCTTGAATATTATATCCTTTTTTTATTACATCCTCTGTAGAACAGTTTTGGTTGATAAGTAGTGCAAATACCGAATCTAATGTTGTGTAATTAAAAGAGTATATTGGTTTTTACTATCTGACACTGAAGATAATAACTTTGATATGTTAGTATTTTTTGTATCAATAAAATATAACATGTATATATAAACTTACTGCAAATTCTTATCCAACTAACTAACTGACATATATGTTGTTTCAATCAAAAATAGATTTACACAAACATACAATTATTTAACTCATTTTACATTTAACATTATAAAATTCATTTGACAATAAAATGCTCAATAGCTACATTAAATTTATTACTACAGTACTTGAGTTGCTTTATATGTCTAAAGTAGAACTAACTGGCGTTTTTACAGCACTGGTTACACCATTTAAGAATGACTTCTCTATAGATGAAGATGCATTTTGTGACTTAGTTGAATACCAAATCAACAATAATATTCATGGTTTAGTCCCATGTGGCAGTACTGGAGAATATACTACCTTAAGCTTTGAGGAATACTGCAGAATAATTGAGTTATGTGTTAGAACTACAAATAAACGTGTTCCAATAATAGCTGGGTCAGGATCAAATTCTACGCAGGAAGCTATTAGACGCACATTATATGTTCAGTCTAAAAACGTAGATGCAGCTCTAGTGGTTGTGCCGTATTATAGTAGACCGAGTGATGAAGGAATATATCAACATTTTAAGGCAATACATGACGCAACTAATATCCCAATTATTGCATATAATATACCTAAAAGGGCTGCCGTTGATGCAAGTGATGAATTACTTGCACGGATTTTATCCTTGCCTAGAATCATAGGCATCAAAGATGCAACCGGAGATTTAAGCAGACCTCTCAATTTAAAATTACTAATAGATAAAGAAATAGCTTTATTTACAGGTGATGATTTTACATGCTTAGGGTTTTATGCTCAAAGTGGTAGTGCTGCTGGTTCTATTTCCGTTGTTTCAAATGTAATACCTAAAATATATTCTGATATGCATAATGCATTTTTTGCTAATAACATAAAAGAAGCTATGCATGCAAATTTATCAGTATTTAAATTAGCTAAGGTACTGTTTTGTCAATCAAGTCCTTCACCAGCAAAGTACGCAATTAGTCTAATTAAAAACATATCTCCAATAGTAAGATTACCATTAGTAGAGCTAACTCAAGAGAATAAATTAAAGGTTAAAAAAACATTAGAAGAGTTAAAATTAATTTAAAATTGTTTACGTCTATTAACTTAAGTTAATCACATAATCAAGTAGTAGTGTATTGTGTCCTATGTTACCTAATATGCTTGACATAGTATACCGCAGTGGAATATACTTAATATAAGTTCCACAGCTCTTCCAAAAATTTCCTATTATCAGTATCTTTTCCACGCTGTGATCTATATTTATACAATCAAAATTAACACTAAATGGAGCAACTATGCCAACATCAATGCCAGCAATCCAAGAATCCTTAAGTAATCTTACATCTTCATGGGAAGAATTTAAGACTCTAAATGAAAAAAAGTTATCAGACATCAGAAGAAAAAGTTCTACATATCCATCTATATTAGAAAAATTAGAAAAAACAGAAAATATGCTTGAAATACAAAACGAAAGATTAGATCAATTGGAAATATCATTACAACGCCCTATTACTTATGATAACAAACGCTACAATGAAGATCATAACTACAAAATATTTACACAATATTTGTGTAAAGGCAATAACATTACAGATCAAAGTACTGCAATACAGCCTTTAGATGAATCATATTTTATACCACATAACATATCATCTTATATAGAAAAAAATCTAAACAAGAACTCAGTAATGCGCCAACTATGTTCTATAGAGAAAATATCAGGTGATAGTTTAGACTGCTTCATTACAGACAACAATGAAAGGTCTGTAAACTGGAGAACAAACAATAATGTAGAAGACACAGAATCACCAAAAATTGATAAAATTGCCATTAATTTGCACGAATTATATGCTCAACCAAAAATTACAAAAAAATTATTGGAAGACTCTACTATAGATGTAGCTGGCTGGTTAATTAATCACCTAGTTGATGACTTTAGCAGAGCAGAAAACACCGCTTTTATATCTGGCGATGGAAACAATAAACCATACGGAATATTAACATACGCTTCAAGCACAGAAAATAACCTAATAACAGCCCCAACATTAAGTAGTGATACAATCATCAAACTTTATTATTCATTTGATGAATATTTTTCCAGAAAAGCAGCATTTATAATGCACAGAAGTGTACTACAAGAAATTAGATCTTTAAAATTAGCATCTGGACAATACATCTGGCATCCAGGGTTAACTTCAGGAAGTCCTGATACACTAATGGGACTACCAGTATATCAAACATCTGATATGCCTCAATTAGGTAATGAAACACTACCAATCATAGCACTTGCAGACTTTAAAAGTGCATATAAAATAGTAGAAAATCGTTCCATAAAAACATTAAGAGATCCTTTTACGAGCAAACCCTTTGTTAAGTTTTACACAACAAAACGACTAGGAGGAGCAGTTATTAACAAAAATGCTATAAGATACTTAACAATTAAACAATAAAATCAACAAAAATATAGTGCTTATCTTATAGAAAATGTTATCTCACTATCATCTTATTCATATATAAAATACAAAAGCATATAACACTTCTAAAGTTCTACAATTAATAATGGAAGCATGTAACATATTATATTTATGCCATAACAGAATACATAATGTAGATTTATACGCGAACATATCATTTGAATTTAAATATTCACTTTCAAATGTATGAACAATAACCCTTTAGTATTATGGTATGGTATATATGCATAATAACAGTAGTAGTACACACTAAAATTCCTATATATAATTTTATTTATTATAATAACCTTAATACCACACTTTCTCACACATTATGTTATCTATTATAACAAAACTAACAATATACAGGATTGTTTCCATCACTACTATATTATCAAAGACAACTTCTATCTATACTTCAACTGATTAACAATAACCTAATGTCCTATATTACATAAATAATCTAGTATATCCTGAAATCCCTGCACTTAATATATCATCTATCTTAATAACTTCAGTACTACACCGTTTTACAATACATTGTCCTTAATTACAGGAAAACCTACACACTCCCTAACTAAAGAGATTCCTGTATTATGACTCATATTAAGTATGATTTGCATGCAATATAATTTTTGGTATAACTTTATATTTTAATTACATGCTAACTCAATACACGCAATAAGATATCATTCTGTTCTTTATTATGTATACTTGTATATCCAACTGCAGTAGAAGCAGAAGCAAGACGAGAAATACATACTGCTTGCTTAGACTTTACATTAATTATCATTAAAACTTTTTCAATATAATTACGAACAAACACCCACGCTCCCATATTCATTGGCTCTTCTTGACACCAAACTACCTCTGCATTTTGATAATTTTTTAACTCATTTGCTAATTGCTTCTCTGGAAAAGGATAGTACTGTTCTAAGCGTATTACTGCTATATCATCTATTTTTCGTTGGTCTCGAGCCTCAATAATATCAAAATACACTTTACCACTACATATTATAACTTTGCGGATCTTATCACTACTACATAATGAAGATACTTCACCAATCACAGGAACAAAAGATCCAGTAAAATCAGATAATTTAGATACTGCCATCTTATGACGTAATAAAGACTTAGGAGTAAACACAACAAGAGGCTTACGAAAATCCCTGCATATTTGCCTACGTAATACATGAAAATAATTTGCAGGAGTTGTACAATTTACAACTTGCATATTATCTTCCGCACATAACTGTAAATATCTTTCTATTCTCGCTGAACTGTGCTCTGGTCCTTGACCTTCATATCCATGAGGGAGTAATAACACTAACCCACTACAGCGTAACCATTTAGTTTCCGCAGAAGAAATAAATTGATCAATTATAATCTGTGCACCATTTGCAAAATCACCAAACTGACCTTCCCAGATAACTAAAGTTGATGGAGAATCAGTACTATACCCATATTCAAATCCCATAACTGCATATTCTGATAACGGACTATTAATCACTTCAAAATTTGCCTGTGGTACACCTAAATTATTTAAAGGAACATAAGAATTTCCTGTCATTTGATCTATTAATACTGCATGTCTATGTGAGAATGTACCTCTACCACAATCTTGACCAGATAACCTTACTTTAACATTTTCTGATAATAAAGATGCAAAAGCTAAAGCTTCACCAGTCGCCCAATCAATATCTTTACCAGAAGACACCATATCAAAACGTGTCGATAATATCCTCAATATTTTTTTATTACCATTAAACTCTTTAGGAATATCCACCAAAGCATGAGCTAATTTTAATAATTCTTGTTCATCTACCCCTGTATCAGATAAATAATCTGCAAAATTACCAGGAATAGGTCTTCTGAAATTGGCCCAATTTCCTTTTAACCAATCAGCTTGATCAGGAACATAACTTTCTGACTGCACAAATTCTTCATTAAGCACATTATTAAATCTAGCTTGCAAAATTTTGAATTCTTCCTCTGTAATGACATTTTCATTGATTAATTGCTCTTTATAAAGCTTCATAGGAGTCTTATGCTTCATAATACGATCATACATGATAGGTTGAGTAAATAAAGGCTCATCCCCTTCATTATGTCCATAACGGCGATAGCATACTATATCAATTACCACATCTTTATTAAACTTTTGCCTATACTCTACAGCTAAATTAATAGCTGTTAATACATCCTCAGGAGAGTCCCCATTTACATGAAAAACTGGAGCATCTATTGATTTTGTTATATCTGAACAATAAAAAGAAGATCTAGAATCTTTCAGATCTGTTGTGAACCCTATTTGATTATTGACTATTATATGAATTACCCCACGAACTTTATATCCTCCCAAATCACTCAAAGTTAATGTCTCTGCAACAACACCTTGACCAATAACAGAAGCATCTCCATGTACTAATACCCCAAGTATAGAAGATTTATCACACTCTTTTAATACATCTTGTTTTGCTCTAATTTTTCCCATAACAACTGGATCAACAGATTCTAAGTGGGAAGGATTAGGACATAAAGACAAATGTACAGCTTTATCAGGAGATAATTGACGATCAGAAGAATAACCTAAATGATATTTAACATCACCAGAAACATCTACATCTTTTGGATATGCAGTTCCCCCTTTAAATTCATATATCATAGCTTTATATGGCTTCTTCATGACTTTTGTTAATACGCTTAATCTACCACGATGAGACATACCAATAACTATTTCACGAAAATTAAACACAGTTGATAAATCAATTATTTTCTCTATAGCAATAACTAAAGAATCTCCACCTTCTATAGAAAATCTTTTGTATCCTGGATATTTAGTATGTAGAAACTGCTCAAAACACTCCACTTCCATCAGGTGCTGTAATATTTTCTTCTTGTCATCATTTGATGTACTGCTATAAAAACCCTCAATCTTGTTCTGTAACCACATCCTTTCTTCATGATTCCTAATATGCATAAACTCATAGCCAAGTTTATTACAATAAATGGATTTTAAAGTATTAATTATATCACCTATAGTAGGGTTACTTAATCCCAAAACAGAACTAAATGTAGAAGAAGGCTTTATATCATTCAAGTCAATATACTTATTATAATCTAAATCATCAGCTACATGTAATTTTAAAGGATCTAAATCAGCAACAGTATGCCCATAAGACCTAAAAAAATTTAATAATTCCACAACTTTAGCATTATGACTATCAATGACATTAACACTATTTGATTGATTAACAGCATCAATACTTTCTGGAGAATGCAAGCTATTCGAAAAAAAATCACGCCATCCTAAAGAAACAGAATTACTATCCTTTTGATAGCGCTTATAAATATCTTCTATAACATCTACATTATCAGTAAATAAACAAGTTACATCTTTCATGTTTTCACCATTTTTAAATTTTAACAAATTTAAAGCTATTACAAAAGTTCATATCACTTAAAAAAGTATTTATGATAATAAAAAAACTACCAACTGTATACAGTACTACAAAATTCTGTGGCACTATAAAATTCAACAGTATATTTATTTATTGTACTACAGACATTAACCCTCACACTATTAATTTTAAACTTCCAACCAGTACTACAAATGTTTTTCCAATTTACAAATTACTCACAATAATAGAATTATCATTTCCTTTATCAGTGTTATAGAACACTATTGTATAATAATAAACACAATACACCTCTCATTTTCTAAAATTATGAGATTTTTACTAAAACTTACTCATGATACTTATTATCGCTTAAATACAGAATAATTTAAAGTTAAAAAAAATCATTAGAATACTTATTGTAGCAAACTACAATTAGTCATGTTGCAACATTACAAAAATAATTTAAGTATTTGATATAAATATTATCATATAGTAAACTCATTTATATCCTAAATTATTAGAATATGCTTGATAGATCAATTTACTTCTGCTATATTTAGGGAAAGTGACTTCTTATTGTTCCAAATCAGCGTTCACATCTTTAGAATTACACATTCGCTTATATTTCTTTTTACAGGTTTTGGTTTAACGTGCTTAATTTTCCAATATAAAAGCTTCTTTGCTGATTTTTCATAATTTTTAAATTATTAAAATAACACCACATAATACTTATTATGTACTATTCAATGTTAATTCCACAACAGCATTCTTTTATTATTTTTAAAGACAAAACATATGAGAAACATCAGTTCTAATTTAACACAACATTTATCATCTGAAGTTCTTACTATTGCACACTGTTTACAAATTACTTTGAAAAATAAAAAAATAATAGGACTGACCAACTTTGATCAAAACTTAGTTATAGACAACATAACTTATGAAACAACACCTGGATTAAATATAGATACATTAAGATACAATTCTATTTCTGGTAATAGCGCAAAAATAGACATCACTATAGACAGTAACACAATAAAAGAAGAAGAAATATTATCTGGATTATATGATTTTGCTAAAGTAAAAATATTTTTTGTAAATTATACAGATCTCACTCAAGGTAATGCGACATTATTTTATGGGAGTATTAATAAAATTACCGTAATCGATGATAAATTCACGGCAGAAGTCAGTAGTATATTTAACACTTTATCGAAAAATGTCGGAGATTTCTTTTCATCTTCATGTCGAGCACAGTTCTGTGATAATAAGTGCAAACTAAATAAAGAAGCATTTACTGATATACACAGTATTACTAGAGTAATAAGCAACCAAGAATTCGAGTGTATTAACTTGATAAACATTGACAACTACTACACATATGGATTAATCACATTCATTACAGGACAAAATAATAACTTAACACTGGAAATTAAATCTCACAATAAGTCGTATATAAAACTATACAATACCACACCATACAAAATCTCAATCAATGACAAATTCTCCATAGTTGCTGGTTGTGACAAAAGCTTCACTACATGCAGTAACAGATTTAATAACAGTAAAAATTTTCGAGGAGAACCACATATTCCTGAAATACATTTTTAAGCAACAATAAATATTAAACAGATATTATAAAAACAGTGGTAATAATTTTCTCATGACAGAAATTTTGAAAAATACATATAAAATATATGTACAATCAAATACTTAATACACTCATACTACCATACAGAACAGTTAGCCATAACAAAAAATAACTTTAAATCACTTATAGTTTTACACCTCTTAATATTTTATGAATCAATCCATAACACTAAATAAGTACTCACTTTTATATTACAAACATTCCTAAAAAATATCACATACCTAATCAACACTTTCTCTAGTCAATTCTGAACTTTTTATAGGAGTTACACTTATGTCATTAATTATATTATCAACCATCGTTAATAGTGTAAAAGAATCCATAGAAAAACTCCTTTCAGCAGAATTAAGTAATATAACAAATCAAAACACACATCACCATTTTTTAGACAACAATATCCAAATTAAACACATACCAAAAATCAATAATTTAAAGATTCAGACATCTATATATGGAAAAATGATTCCCATATTATACGGAACAATGCGCATCGCAGGAAATATAATATGGATAGATGAATTCAAAGTCACTACAGACAAAGATATAGTTATAAAAAACAGTCCAAACAAAAAATCTACAAGTCATAATTCTACAGAATATACATACCGTACAAGCTTGGCTATAGCAATATGTACAGGACACGTTAAAAAAATCTCAAAAATATGGGCTAACTCACAACTATTAGACTTAAACACATTAACATATAGATTTTATCAAGGTACAGAAGATCAAGAACCAGATCCACTAATACTAAAACTAATGGGTGATATCCCAGCATATCGTGGACTATCATACATAGTAATAGAAGATCTTTTACTAACAGATTATAAAATTCCTAACTTTACATTCGAAGTAACAGCACAACCTACCAACCATAACTATCAAGAACACATCACACAAAAAATTAAAAGTATACATATTATACCAGGATCCGGAGAATTCGCGTACGATACGAAAATACAAATGAAAGTTCCCCAACAAAAAATTGGCAAGCAATACATTCCCTATGGAGAAGCACAACAAATTAATAACCACAGCAAACATCAAAAAGCAGATGCTTTAATTTCCCTAGATCAATTACAAGAAACTCTACCAAACATACAGTGGATATCTGTTATTGTAAATTGGTACACAGATAGTTTAAATATCAAAGATTGCCATATTTATCCAGCTGTTGAATTCAAATTTGATGCCACTACAATACCTGACAATTGGTATGTAGCAGGAATGAACAGAGAGGCAGCAAGACAAATTTCTAGGTATAACACTGTATACAAAGGAACTATTAATGATAAATCTTTAGTTAGATATATTAATGAATTGAAAACACGAGGCTACAAAGTATTACTATATCCTATGCTCCTAGCGGACATTCAAGATACTCCATGGATAGGTAATCTCACTGGGGATATAGAATACATAAGCACATTTTTTAATAAGCAATACAATCCATTTATTAAGCACTATTATAATTTAACTAAATACGTAATAGATGCTCTTGTAATTGGCACAAGTTTTATTGGGTTAACAAGAATAAAAGACAAACATAACCATTATCCAGCAGTAGATGAACTGATGAAATTAGCAAATTATGTAAAAAATCAACCAGGTAATAACATTATTGTAACATATGCATCAGATTGGAGGGAATATCATTCTCATAACGGATATTATAATATGGATACACTATGGTCATCAAAAGATATTGATGTAATAGGCATAAACGCATATTTCCCACTCACAGATATTCCCCAACCTATTGATGGATTCACAGAACAAGATATAATCAATGGATGGTATTCAGGAGAAGGATATGATTACCTATATACTAACCCAGAAATAAAACAAGGCAAAATTCCATATATTGAAAACAATTATCAATATTCTTGGAAAAATATAGAGAAATGGTGGACACAACACCACATTAATCCAGACAATACTACTACTTCTTGGATCCCAAAGTCAAAAAAGATATGGTTTACCCAATATGGATTTCAAAGTATAGATAACTGTACAAGTCAACCTAGTATATCTATAGATTATCAATACAATAAAAATCCGATATTTTCAAAAGGATATGTGGATTTTCGTGCACAAAAAATTGCAATAAATGGCACTATCAAAACATGGGACAATTCTGATATAGTAGAACAAATGTTTCTTTGGGGATGGGATATAAGACCCTACCCTTATTTTCCTCAATTAAAAACTATCTGGGAAGATTCAAAAAATTGGCAAATCGGCTATTGGATACAAGAGAAACTATCATTACTTGAAATATCTCATATAATTTACGATTTACTAAAAAGTACAGGGTTACAGAATAATCAAATAAAAATAGAAGATCTACACAATACAATAGATGGATATATAATTACTGAAAGACAATCTATAAAATCCATATTAAATGTACTAAAAGACTTATATGATTTTGAGATAGTAGAACAAGATAATAAATTAGCTATTATTGAAGAAAACCAACTAGCTCAATATGACATTCCATCGGATGACATCCTATCTAATAATAAAAGCAATACTCAAAAAATTACCAAAACAAACTCATTAAATTTAATTAATAGTATCAACTTTATGTACATTAACAAAAATCATGAGTACAACGTAAGTTCACAGCGTATCAAAATACCTTATTCCCAAGACACAACAATACAAACTATTCAAGTTCCAATTGTATTAAACGACAACCAAGCAAAAACTATAGCTGAGAATATCTTAAATAAAAAATCAAATAATAAATACAATTTCTATCTTACACTTCCAATAAAATATGCTTGGCTTAACATTAGTGATATAATTCAAGTACAGTATAATGATGCTTTATACAAGATAAAAATTACAGATATTTACCTACAAAATATTTCAATTAGTATAGAAGGAGTAATCTATAATAATTCATTTCCTACTCAACATTTTACTCCAAACAACAATTTTAACAGTCATTTTGACAAAGGTAATGCAGAAGATCCAGTACATATCTTCGATTTACCATGTATTCACAATATAGACAATATACTATATTTTGCGATCACTAGAATCAAAACAAATTGGGAAGAAAGCATTCTTTATTCATACGAAGAAGGAGATGAGCACTACAAAGATGTTCTACCCATAGATACGGAAGCAACTACTGGAATTATTATTAATAGCTTAAATATAGGTCCAATAGCTATACCAGACCAAGCAAGCAAAATAACAATTCTTTTAAAAACAGGACAATTATATTCAATTGAATCTTTATTTATAAATAACAATAGTAATCTAGCATTAGTTGGAAATGAAATAATTCAATTTCAAAATGTTAAACAAATCAGAGAAAATACATATCAACTAAGCTACCTGCTTAGAGGAAGATTTGGAACAGAAAGATACATTGCTCAACATCAGAAAGAAGAATTTTTCACATTATTAGATAATCTTCCTTCCTTAAAAATTAACCAATCACTAATTAATAAATCCTTGATATACAAGGTAATATCTAAAAAATCCATATCTTATACTAAACAATTTACATATACATACTATGCAAATAATTTGAAACCATTACCTGTAATACATGTAAAAGGCAACCGTGATATATACAATAATCTAACAATCACTTGGACAAGAAGAGCACGCATCAACGGAGAATGGAACGATAATACTGACACACCTATAGATGAAAAATTCGAAAGTTATGATATTGAGATCTTAAACAACCAGAATATAGTAACACGTACAATTACAGTAAAAGATGATAGTAGAACATTCATATACTCTGCCGAACAACAGAAAATAGATTTCAATGTAATACAAGAAAAAATTAATGTTATAATATATCAAAACTCTAGTGTAATAGGTAGGGGCACAGCTTACAAAACTACTTTATAAATTTCAGTAGCCACCATTACATATAATTCACATTACAACAACCTATACAAATTTTATTCTTTTATATAAAAGAAAAAATACTTAAAATTTATCAAACCTATAGATATTTATTCTTAAAACTCCACTTAAAAAAATCTCATGATCTAAAATACTTATCATTGCATGCAATCTTTATATGTTTTTGAGTAATAAGATTTCAATATGGCAAAAATATTGAATTTATAAACAAAAATAATATTTCTAACAGCTAAACTATAAATTAAATATGTTCTTTTCTACTCAATTAAATCCTTATACATATATGTAATCTACTCTATAATCAATTGACTGTGATAAATATTCAGTAGTTTAACATAATAAAAATCATTGTGTTAATTCATTATATGCTTAACGGGATAAACGCAGTTATTTGTAAGGTTAATGCAAGGTCTATATATCAAGTCATATGGTTGTCAAATGAACGTTTATGACTCTTTATACATATATGTCTACTCTATAATCAATTGACTGTGATAAATATTCAGTAGTTTAACATAATAAAAATTATTGTGTTAATTCATTAATCATTATATGCTTAACAGGATAAACGCAGTTATTTGTAGGGTTATGCAAGGTCTATATATCAAGTCATATGGTTGTCAAATGAACGTTTATGACTCTTTAATTATGGAAAACATAATCAAACCTCTTGGATTCACTGTAGTGAGTGAACCATCAGAGGCAGACATTGTAATATTAAATACCTGTCATATTAGAGAGAAAGCTTCTGAAAAACTATATTCAGAATTAGGTAGAATAAGAAAAATACAAGAAAATAAAAACTTAACTATAGTAGTTGCTGGATGTGTAGCACAAGCTGAAGGAGAAGAAATATTTGAAAGAGCTCCATTTGTGGATATAGTTGTAGGCCCTCAGAGTATACATACACTCCCTGAACTTATTATAAAAGCCCGTCGAATAAAAAAACAAGTTATCAACATTGATTTTCCTGTCATTTCAAAATTTGATGTAATACCAGTAGAAGAGTACACAAAAAATCAAGAAACCTCTGCTTTTATTTCAGTACAGGAAGGGTGTAATAAGTTTTGTACATTTTGTGTAGTTCCTTACACACGAGGAGAAGAATACTCAAGAACAGTAGAAGCAATATTTAATGAAGCACTTGTCTTATCAGACTCCGGAATAAAAGAAATAACCTTAATTGGACAAAATGTAAATGCATATCATGGAACATATAAAGGATGTGAATGGGATTTAGGAAAATTAATTCAGTATCTTGCAAAGATACCAAGCATAGAGCGTATAAGATATACAACATCACATCCACGCGATATGCATCAATCCTTATATGAAGCACATGGACTTGAAGCAAAATTAATGCCATTCATTCACTTACCAGTACAATCAGGATCAGATAGAATACTAAAGAAAATGAATAGAAGGCACACTGCTGAAGAGTATATAAATATTATCAATAATCTAAGAAAACAACGTTCTGACATTGCTTTCTCATCTGATTTTATAGTTGGATTTCCAGGAGAAACAGAAGAAGATTTTGAACACACAATACAACTAGTAAAAGAAGTAAAATTTTCACAAGCATACAGTTTTAAATATAGTCCAAGACCAGGAACACCTAGTGCAGAATATGCAAACCAAATACCAGAAGAGGTAAAATCTCAGCGCATTCTCAGGCTACAAGAACTATTACGAGAACAACAGATTGCTTTTAATAGAAACATGATTGGTCAAACTTGTCCTGTACTATTTAGTAATAAGAAAGGAAAATTTGATAATCAAATCATAGGTAAAACTCCATATATGCAATCATGTTACATTAATACAGATAATCCAAGTCAGTTTTACAATAGTATCTCATGTATTAAAATAATAGATGCGCATCAAAATAGCTTAACTGGCATAGTTATTAATTGATACAATGCAATATTCTGCTACCAATATAGCTTTATACATAAGAAAGTTCTCCAAAGGTATACACAATCAACAGCATTTACACATTAAATAATAGACATATATATCCAGTAGTTTACAGTTACCACCATGAAGCTTGCAATATAGCCTTGCAATAAAACTTTTTAAGGACATATTCAAACCCTTATAAATAGCATTATCTATGATAAATAATGAACTCATATCTAACATGTTATAGTTGTTAACTGATGAAACAGAACATCCTTATCATTAACAGAATTTAATATATAACTCTATTTAAAAATTTTTTTTATCAAGTAATCTAAAATCTACCTAAAACTAGAACAGCTTTTCATACCTTATACATGAAATACTATAACAACATATACTAAATCCTGAATATACTGTTTAGTACAGCACAATACTTCATTAATAATAAAGTTCCTACATTTTTAGATAAACAATACTCTCTAACCACATACATAATAAATTTACATATAAAATCACCTGTAAATTTACAACTTGATCTATGCTAATACACAACAATAACTTTTAACACTACACATACTATATAATTTAAGAAAAAAATCTTCCAAAAAACTACAAAACATCATTTCATATAGAAAGTATCACGACAAAAAAACAATAAAACAAATGATAGGAAAACAAGCACTGGCATAAGAAAACTTACGTGTATTATATCATATTTATCCTGATATTCTAGTGCAAGCGCTACTAAAAACATAATTACTCCACCTACAATACACATCAATCCATTAATCATTGAGCAAACAGTTCCTATTTTACCTTTATCCACGACATCTGTGCCAATAGAAAAGTTCAACATATGTCCACCAGATGCAAATCCAAATACAAACATATAAAAACATAAACAATATAAACTACTACCACACAATAACAAACTGAGGCTAATACATTGTAATAAACAGAACCCCATAAGTACATGCTTCCTATTTTTCAACATATTAGAAATTACATTGACTAAAGGACAACCTACAGCAAAACCTATCCATATTATAGAATGTACAAGAGTAACATTATCATCGCTTAAATTCATAGCTATTAATAACTTTTGTCCCCAAAATATAGCTATTGACAAAAATATTCCAAACATAAAGCTACCAACTATTGTAAACAGCCATATGTTTCTTACTCGTATTATTTCAACAATATGTTTAAATACTTGTAATAACAACTTAATAATATTTGTATTACCACTTTTTAAATATGCTGACTCTTTGTTCCCTACTAGGAATAACGTTGCAATAAGTACAGCAACTTCAACGTACTCTATATACTCAATTATATCTCTCCAAGATAGTCCTGATAAAATCAAAGATGCATAGATATACTCCATAAACAAAGAAGATAAACTATATACTGTTTGAACTAGTCCAAACATAATACCTGATTTTAAAGGAGAAAAAAATTTATAACTGATATAACCTGCCCCTACAAAACCAAAAGATGCTCCCAATGCCAAGAAAATTTGCGATACAAAAAAACAAATAGTATATTCAGCATGGAAAAATAAAAAAGTACCTATAATCGTTAATATAGCAGATATTGGTAGCACTTTTTTTTCATTATAACAATCCAGTATTGATCCAGTAAATAGTTGAAAAATTGAAAAACACCACATATGTATTGATGCTGCTAATACAGTTTGTGCAATACTTAAATTTAAATCTTCACTCACATATGGATTTATCACAGCATAAGCTATCTGAAAATTACTCCCACAAATAAGTACTAATACCCCTATAATCCAATTTAAAATAGGATAAAAACACATTTATATCATATACCAACATTACAATAAATTATTAATAAAAACTCCCTAGAGTTAATTAGCAATTATCTACATAATCAAAAAAGAATTTTTAGTATAGTAATTATAATATTAACTAATTCAAATATACTATAAAATTAGCAAAAGCTTATTAATACCCCTAAATTTCTATTAACTTACACAATCTAGCAGATAATAAGCTATAAAACTATTTAGACACAATACTAAGGCAATTTATATACTTACAACTTTAAACACTACATATACTATCCTAACATATAATTTATTATCAGTTTAGGACATGTAAACTTTTACTTTATTAAAAATATTTATATCCATTTGAATCTATAGCAGAAACTACCCTATAATGAGTTTTATAATTAAACCAATCACTATTAATGCCCATATAATATCTCTACCAATATTTGTCTTTACCTTACTTAATTCTTGATAATTACTTATTATATCTAAACTTTTATCAACTTTTTTCATAAATAAAGGAATATCATGTATAGTTTGACACAGGTAAGATCTCTTTAATTTTTTAATATATTTATTTTTTTCAATAGCATATTTCTCCATCCATAATTCTGCTATTTTCCACATATTAATTTCAGGACACAATTGCCTACATACACCCTCTACTAACACTGTAGTTTTTTGTAGTAGAAAAAGCTGAGGCTGCAATTTCATATTGAAATCACCAGTAACCTTGAATAACTGAGTCAACAGTACTGAAATGGATATATTTTCTGTATTCTTACCAACTATAGGTTCACCTATAGCACGACAAGCTGTAACAAAATTACTATATTTGGCATCAACATATCCAGCCCTATAATGAACATCAGCAACATATTGATAATCCCTTTTTAAAAAACCTACAAGTATCTCTGTAACATACATACATGTAGCCTTATCTAATCTTCCCACAATTCCAAAATCTATAATTACAATTCTTCCTTTTGTATCCACCATAAGATTTCCTGGATGCATATCTGCATGAAAGAATCTATCTCTATACACTTGATTACAAAAACAAAATATCAAATTCTTCACTAATACTTCACAATCCTCTGATTTGTAAATACTATATATTGGTACAGCATCTATCCATTCTAATGTCAACACACGTCTTGTAGTTCTAGTCCAATCCACCTCTGGTACATAACATCCTTTATCATCTTGAATATTAGCTCTTAACTCTTCAGCATTTGCTGCTTCAAAACGCAGATCTATTTCCATCTTACATATCTCATGAAATGTTTGTACAAGCTGTAACAATTGAAATCGTTGCAAACTTCGAAAATTCTGTGCCAACCTTGCAAGCCAGAACATTAATTTAATATCTCTTTCAAAAATTTTTTCGATTCGTGGTCTCAGAATTTTAACAGCTCTTACATTTCCATTAATATCTTTGGCTTTATGCACTTGTGCAATAGACGCAGCAGCAACTGGACTTTGTTCAAACTCACAAAATATTTCACTTATCTTGCATTTAAAATCTTCTTCTATAATTCTTACAACATCCATATAAGAAAAAGCTGGCAGTTTATCACATAAACATAGTAAATGATTTGCAATCTCTTCTCCAATAATATCAGCCCTAGAAGATATAGATTGACCAAATTTAATAAAAATTGGACCAAGCTTTTGCATAGCAATTGCAATTTTTTCTCCTTGAGATTTTCCTTTAATTGATTTTTTAGCAAAAACATAAGTGTAAGGTAATATGTTATATCTTACTAAAATATTTAATATATTAAATAAAGAAATTATATTGAAGAAGACACTAAGCATAAGATGAAAACATTGTTAAGAATTTTTCATTTTTTACAATCTCACTTGGAGATCCTTCACAATAAATGCTCCTATTAATACATATAACACGATAAGAATTCGACATTATAAAATGTAAATCATGAGAAGTCATGATTACACTTAAATTATATATAGCAATTAATTTGCTAATCAACTTGTAAAAGCTATCTTTTGCATTAATATCCATGCAACTCACTGGTTCATCCAAAATAATTAAATCAGGATTTAACATCAAACATCTTGCAAGTAGAACTAATTGTAACTCTCCATAAGATATCTCTGACATTTGTCGATCTAATATTTTTTCAATATTAATATCTTTTAACACATTACTTAATTTTAATTTTCTTTTCCTTTTTGTATAACTAGAATTTAGAAAATATTCTACCGTCATTGGAATAAGAGAATTAACACTAAAATGTTGAGGTAAATATCCTATAGTAAAATTTTTTGCATATTCTACAAGCCCTACATAATTTTTATATATCCCAACTAAAACACGAATTAATGTTGTCTTACCTCCTCCATTTGGCCCTAAAATTGTAACAATTTCACCAAATCTCACCTGGAAACTAACATCATCTATAACCTTTTTTTTAGAATAAAAAAATGAGAGATTTTCAACATTTATTATATAGTCATTGACACTCCTATCATTATATGAAAGAATGTGCCTTTTGTTTAATAATTTATGAAGCATACAGTCCTTCTCTTCCTTTTCTACACATTGTTGTTGCATCCTACTATAGGATATTCTGTACCAAGAATTATAGCAACTATAAACCCAATATATTCACTAGTTAATGCAGTCACTAATGGAATAACAAAACCAGTGCTTTTAATTAATGAACCAATTTCGATACATGATTATACGTTAAAACCATCAGATAAAAGGAAACTAAAAGATAGCAATATCATATTTTATATAGATGATCACCTTGAGACTTTTATAAACAAAATACAAAATAAAACATTAGTCAAACTTTCAGAGGTTGTAGAATTATTACCATCAAGATATGATTCTAACTTTTCTTATAAAATTCATACAACACAAAATGATTTACACATTTGGTTAAGTCCAGAAAATGCAAAAAATATAGTCAATCAAATAAGAAACGTGCTATGTCAAGCAGATCCAGAAAATGCAGCAAGGTACACTGACAATGCAAATTTAACATTAATACAAATCACTAAACAAACAGAAAAAATAAAAAATATGTTGAACTCTGTGAAAACAAAGCCTTACATAGTCACACATGATGCATATCAATATTTTGAGAAATACTTTGGATTAAACTTTATAGCAGCTCTTTCCTCAAGTCATGACACAAATATCAGCGTAAAGAGGCTAATGCACATAAAAAAGATTATTACTCAACACAAAATAAAGTGTATTTTTTCTGAGTCTTCAAATGATAAGGTTAAGAATTTATTTTTAAAATATCAGGTAAAATTCCAAATACTTGATCCCATAGGTAGTACTCTAACAAAAGACAATGCATACTTTGATATTATGCAGAACATTGCTAATAATTTTCTACATTGCCTATCACAGGAATAGATTTATTTAATATAAATTTTATAAACCATAAAAAATACATCACAAAAGTCATATGTGTAAAGGTAATGGATACTTCAATCCAACATTTATGTAGATTCTAAATTATCTAAATTTAATAACAAGTACCTTCATACAGAATACATAATAACCTTGATCTAACAGGTATACCTTATATTCTAATAAACATACATCGCAATATATAAAATATGCGTTCTCTTTTTCTTATGCAAAGTGCAAGATACAAAATGCTAAAAATTCTTACACTTAAGCCTACTTAATCTTTTTAATAACAAAATCAAACACTAGCAATATATAAAAAACCATACATAAAAGATCTGTAAATTTTCCTTATAAAAAAACTTCACAGATATCCCTAGTCACACAATCAATACTTAAGACATTGTAATATATAAAATTTGTGTTCTCTTTTTCTTATGTAAAGTGCAAGATACAAAATTCTTACACTTAAGCCTACTTAATCTTTTTAGTAACAAAATTAAACACTAGCAATATATAAAAAACCATACATAAAAGATGTATAAAGTTTTCCTTGTAAAAAACTTCACAGATACTCTTACTCGCACAATCAATATTTAAGATATAATATACCGAGAAGACAAAGCTGCACTTAAAGTTCCTTCATCTAAATAATCTATCTCTCCCCCCATAGGTATACCACAAGCTAACCTAGTTACCTTAATCCCTAATTCCTTAATCATTTGAGTTATATAATGAGTAGTCACCTGACCATCCATAGTGTTGCCTATACCTATAATCACTTCTTTTATATCAAACTTTTTTATTCTCTCTACAATACTATCTAAATTCAATTGATCAGGCCCTATTCCATAAATTGCAGACAAAGTTCCTCCCAATACGTGGTATACACCTTGATATATTTTTCCTTTTTCAAATGCCCATAAATCTCCTAACTCTTCCACTATACATAATAATTGACGATCACGCATAACATCAGAACAGATACTACACGGTGCTTTAATATCTATATTAAAACATATAGGACATTCCTTAGTCTGGAATGCTAAATCCTGAATTCCTGATGCTAAAGGTAACATAACTTCTTCTTTGTTGCGAAGTAAATAAAGTACAATTCTTCTAGAAGAAGATGGCCCAAAATTAGGGAGTTTTGCAAACATACTAATTAACTTATTAACACCCATGCCACATCCTTAACAATTGATCAGCTAACTTGTATATTTATAATTAAAGATTCATTTATCTATAATAAAAAAATTATCATCTATATAAAGAGTTAAAGGATATAAAATACCCGAATAAACTATACTTAGAAAATATCTAATGTATAACAAAAGAAAATTACAAACCTAGCTAACGATTTGGCTCGTCTTCTGTTGATGCAAGTTTATTGTCTTTTAATTCTTGTTTCAAATTGCGAATACCTTTACCTAAGTCACTCATAACATCTGGTAACTTCCCTGCACCAAATAGTACTAAAATTATTATTAAAATTAAAAAAATTTGCCATGGACCTAAAGTCATAATGAAACTCCTATAAAATATAACACTATACCTTAAATAATAAAATTTTATTTAAGTCAAGCAAGATAAATATAGTATCACCAACTTGTGGTAAAACTATGTTAGCAAACCTCATCCAACATAAACAATCATCTACACAGATACAGATCATATTATTAAAAAATTTTATCTGCTTTACTATAGCTTTTATTCCTTTATCTGAATGAGAAATTATTGCCTCAGGCCTTATACAAACTACTACTTCTTCCCCATTACTAAAAGATTGTGCTGGTATTTTCCCTATTGGTAATTCTATATAAGAATCCCTTACTGTACAAACAAAATGATTAATCTCACCGAAAAATTGTGCCAACATATGATCTTTAGGACTATAATATATTTCATACGGAGTACCATGCTGAACTATATATCCATCACGCATAACATATATTGTATCTGCAACTTCCAATGCTTCCTCTGGGTCATGAGTAACAAGTAATACCGTAATCCCTTTAGCTTTCAATAATGATAACACATGCCTTCTAATATTAACTCGCAACGCCGTATCAAGACTAGAAAATGGTTCATCTAATAATATAACTTCTGGTTTTTGAGCAATTGCTCGAGCAATTGTAATCAACTGCTGCTGCCCTCCAGAAAGCATATCAGGATACATATCTTTATATGCTATCATATTAATAGATCGTAATATATCTAATGCAATATTAAATTTCTGTATTTTAGACGAGTTTTTAATAGCAAACATCACATTTTCAATAACAGTTTGATGTGGAAATAGCGAAGGGTGCTGAAATATTAAGCCAACATTACGTTCTTCAGTTGGCATACAAAAACTACTATTAACTACAACTTTACTATTTATGCATATAGAACCACAATGCAAATTCTCCAATCCAGCAATTAGCTTCAATACTGTAGATTTACCACATCCAGAAGGACCAAGAAGACAAATTACTTCCCCTTGTTTACAACTTATATTAACATTATGTAGTAAAAATTGACCTTTTTTATATTTATAAAAGACATTTTCTAACTGTAAACCTACCATCAATAGACCTTTAACAAGTTTAATGCCATATTAAGAAGAGTTATGTGACTGTCACTCATACAAAAACGGGTACATCCCATAAAATAAACATCAAGCACTTCATTTAGATATTAACCTTTTTTTATTTTCTATGCAAGTAATACAAAGGTATTATATATATATATCACCTTTTACTAAAATCCCTTTAGTACTTATATCAAAAATTATTAACTAATAAAATTAATGATTTTATACCATATGAATGTATACTGAATAAGATAATAAAACTACTTATTATTCTACATATAGTTTTAGGAAGTGTCATGTTTAGATTCATATTCACAATTTTACTAACATTATTTATCAATACAAAATGTTACTCCATAAATGCTTCAAATCCAGTCCGTATAAAACTAACTATAGGGTCAGTAGATATGAAAACTAAAAAGATTGAAGCAGCTGTTAGAGTGACAATACAGGATGGTTGGCATATTTATTACAAAATACCCGGAGATCTTGGTTTACCAACAGTTTTTCAATGGCAAGAAAATATCTTCAAGGACATACATGTACATTGGCCTCAACCATTACAGCATACAGATATTGTAAGCAACAATACATTTCATAGTAACATCTACAAAGATCTTGTAGTATTTCCCATATCATTGGTACTTAAAGATAACAAACAAAAAGAATTACAAGTAACTTTGCGCATTAGATATGCAGTATGCAAAGATGTATGTATTCCTCAAGAAAAGGTAATTATATTAGATCAGCTTTTACAAGATTATCAAAATCAGGAAGCTATTCAGTCTATTAATTTCTGGAAAACCAAATAATCTTGTTAATAATTACAGATCAAACATGCAAATACTATGAAATATACAGAATCACATCACTAGCAAACATGGCAAATAACTATTAAATCAAAGTAAACTTTTATACAGCACAATAAAAGACAGTGTATATGAAAAACTAATCATGATATATCATTTCAATATCAATAAATTATTCATCTGTAATCCTTAAAATAAGTCTAAATATTACATTGCACGAGGCTACTAAGTCTGCTATAAACTAAAGTGTTTGTATACATGAAATTAGTATGGATACATTATATCATTTTCCACTTTGTCCTTTTTCCAGAAAAGTACGTATCTTTCTTAAAGAAAAAAAGTTTAACTTTCATCAAATAGAGGAAAATCCTTGGAAAAAGCGCGAAGGGTTTATAAAAATTAACCCCGTATGTCAGGTTCCTGTATTAATCAGTGGACAGCATGTAATTGCAGATAGTCAAGCAATTTGTGAATACATTGAAGAATTATATGATAGCGTATCCCTACTTGGAAGTTCACTACATGTAAGATCAATAGTACGTAAATTAATATATTGGATTGACTATAAATTTTATCATGAAATTACAAGGTACATAATAAACGAGAAAGTATCGAAATATTATATAAAAAATGCAAGTCCAGATTCCAGATTTATTCAAGCAGCAAGACAAAATTTACTACCTCATATCAGATACATAGAACGATTACTTAATGCCAATAGTTGGGTTGCATGCAATGAATTTACTTTAGCAGATATAACATTAGCTGCACATATATCAGTGCTAGATTACATGAATATCTTTCCATGGCATTTAACAGCTATATTAAAAGAATGGTATTCTATAATAAAGTCAAAACCATCATTTAGTGATATACTAAACGACAAAGTAACAGGTATAATACCTCCTGTACACTATAACAAACTAGATTTTTAAATGTTACTACATTACCTCTAGTCTTACTTACAAGTTAGGCGTATAAGTCATTATAAGTATTATAAACTTATACAATATAGTTATAATTCTTATACTATTTACTTCACACAACCTTAGTTTTTGAAAGTTGCTAAATTATTAACTGTATAACAATAGATTTTTTTCATAATTTACGAAATAAAATCTACGATATACAATACCATTAATTATACATTTCACAAATATCACAGAATTTTATTAACATGAAACCAAATCCATCTAATATAAACCTACCAAATGGATATACTCTAGAACATCATAAGATTTTATACAGTACAAACCATGAAGCAATTAAGCTCGCAGAATGTGGAGCTGAAGACGGTACTATAATTATATCTGACGAACAAATTAAAGGACGAGGAAGGTATGAACGTATATGGCATTCTCCTAAAGGTAATTTATATTTCAGTGTTATCATAACAAAATTTGTAGAAGTATTCCCTTTATCATTTATTGCAGCATTATCTGTTGGAAAAACACTTGAAGAAATACTAAAAAATAACGACAATATAATATCAAAAGTGCAATATAAATGGCCCAATGATATATTAGTAAATAGTAAAAAGATATCAGGTATACTATTAGAAAGCAGAACATCAAATAATATATTACAAAAATGGATAGTAGTTGGAATAGGCATTAATATGTATAAAGCTCCAGCATATGCAACAACAATCAACAAACACTGTCACAATTTCACTTTATCTAATCTAGAGTTACTAGAAAAAGTAATAAATAACTTTAACAATTTTAGAAAGCATTACATTCATCACGGATTTACAAATATAAGAGATTTATGGCTTAAACAAACATGCCACTTAAATAGCCATATCACTGTCAAAAGCCACACCCATACCTATACAGGACAATTTATTACAATAGATATAAAAGGTAATATGATTATGAAACAAGACGATAAAACAATATGTATTACTTCAGGAGAAATATTTAATATCACATAAGGCAAGTACAACTTGAATATGGCTATATCATTATCAGTAAGACATATATGCAATACACCGTTTAATAACACAAAAAATACCAGGCTAATTATGCTTAATATAAAGTTATAATATACCAAGTAATATGAACACTTAAGTAATTTTACTTACGTACATATTATAGAAAATATTTATTTAATACCCAATAAAGTACATTAACTATAATAATGAAACACAATATGAAAGGATACATCATAAATTAATATATCCTTCCACTAATAACAAAAATGCATAATCAAGTACATAAAAAAAATAAAAACATCATTGACTAAATAATATATTCAATATAGAATTAATATGTTACATTTAGGATTTAAAGTATGTTAGCGTGGCGATTTAGTATTTAAGTGCGAGCTTAGGTATTTTGATAAATTGGTTACTTTAAAGATATGTAATAACGTCATGAGTTTTATCCATCTGCCAGGCAGGTGTTTTAGTGTCTATAAAATTGTATACTTTTCTCACTATCTTGTTATTTAAATAATTAAAATACCTACTTTAAGAGTATAGGCACCTAATCTTATACTCTTGTAACTAAATAATTGCATACCCTACTATAATACATATGCAGTTATTAGAAAATATTCTCAATTAACATGGAGGTAAAAATATGCCAGGAAAACCAGAGCTTAGTAACAATCAGCTAAAACTTTACAATAGAGTACAACAACACATAAACAATAATCAAGTTGTTAAAAGCATAAGTTTTACATCAAAACCACTAAGTTATATTTCTTATCGTATAAATTCCTTATTTTTTGGTAGTAAAAATACTGCACATGAAAACTGTACCATAGTAACTGAAGAATTTACTTGTGATCTAATTCTAGCTTCAGCAGATTTTGAAGATTTTATACAAGTAACAGCATGCCTAAACGAAGATTTAAAAGAGCAATGTAATGCTGATGGTATATTATTCTTATATGCTCTTCTCCCAAGGCTAACAAAACACATCTCCAATAAATTAGCAGCAGGTGGTATATTATCACACAATGCATCTACCATTGAAAATATATTAAGCACAGCTACTGAAGGATTAGAGAATAGTTTCAATCCAACAGATATTACATGTTATGAAGAATTTATAGATAGTATCTTAAATCCAAGTAATCAAGACATCCTACTTAAAGAAGCACAACAGGTACTTCAGACAGTACAGGTACTTACTTTTCATGCATTACTCATAAGAGGTATAGCACATGCAATTGTCAACAAAGTAATTCCTGATCAAGAGCATAAGGCACAGGTTGAGATAGAAGCTAAAACTTCTACTTTATTACATGTAACAGCCCTAACACATACTACTAGAGAAAGTACTACACGTAACCTCAATAACGACTTTGCTCGTCAACATCCATACCAAAATAAATTCTTATCACTAGCTAGTTATTTTAATAAACACGTTAGTAGCATTATTTCATATGCATATATTTCTTCTATATTATCAGTCTTCATAACACGTGTATATTCTGGATATGCTAGTGACAGAGCAGAACGAGATGTACAAGCTGCAATGTCGGCTTTAGGTTATAATATCACTTTTAATCATACTCGCGACTATAGACCTGATATAAACTACCATAACGCCCACAATAGCACAGTAATCTATGCACCTAGACACCCTTCTGAATACTTCCCAGAACATGAAGGTATTATAAACGGATTTCCTGTTTATATGACAACTATAATGTCTACAATACAGCTATTTCTTACATTACCAAATATGATCCTGAGTCAAAGTAAGAGAAGGTTCATGCTCAAGACATTGAACAAATATTCACCTACACCAGCAGAACAAAGAAATAGTACAACTTTGACAAGTGTATTAATATTCCGTTGGGTTGGTAATGTTATTGGACAACCTGTTGACTGCGTAGATTCTCCATATAAAGATCTATTTTTTAAATGGACCATTTTTAGACTATTTACACCATCTGCACCACTTGAAGAACCATTAAAAATACAAAATATTTATAATTGTCTTAATAGGAATTGCTACCGCAATCGAGGCTCCCATGTCCAAATAAATAACACACTTACATACTCTAGTGTTATGTTAACAGCAGCACTTGAATACTTAGATGCAGCTTTCGGATTTCCATACCTACCACTTTCAGCAGCTTTAAAAGGAACAAGACTTGCGTCAGTAGTTATACCAGTATTAGCAAACAGACATAATATATGTTACAATAGTAGGTTCAAAAAGTTTGTATTCGCAAACATGCTAAGAACAGCAAGTTCACCTATCATACTAACAGCTTTTGATCAGTTGGGTAGTACAATACGTTATGTGAGTTTATTAACTGCACTTGATGTAGTTGTAACTGTAAATGCTGATGCAGTATCATCTAGTATTTTATCTGAAGCCGGTATCATAGAACAGCAATTAGTTATAATTGAAGATATAATGCAAAACGCTATGCAAAACAATACAGCAAGTTTAGCATTACTTTCCCCAACAATTGAACGTAGATTACAACAATTAAGAAGCACCCTAACTATCAGTGAAATTCTAGAAAGAGATGAAGAGCAAGGTCAGGATAGTGAAAACCAAGAAGGAGCAACATCAGATATAGGATGTATTGACGCTAGTGCATTGCCATCTCCTTCTAGAAAACAACAATGTAGTATAACAATGGCAGAAGAAGTACTTACTGATATTGCCCTAGAAGTACAATCAAGGTCTTATAGTAGGAGGAATATGCCTGAGTTCAGCATTATAGAAATTGACGATGAAGAAGATGGTGTAAATAATAGCTTGCTACCAAGTTCAACGCTTAATGTCTCTTCAGTGAGTCGTTCAAGTTCTTCTATGTCAAGACAATAAAAAAGGTGGTTTTAATGTAGAAACCCTGAGTAAAATGTAGCAGGAAACTAAGCTAACAATTTAGACTCCTCATACAAATTTTCCAGATTTTTTCTATCAATACAATAAAAAGGTATTGGTTATAAGTAAAAAAACTAAGTGAAGTTATAAAGTACTAAATCAGGATTCGGGGTTTTTACGAACTTCTAAAATCTGTCAATATGTTAACAAATTTAATAATGATTACCCCTATGTATATAATTCATCAATAAATTCTACTTTTTAAAATCTATAACTATGCAAAACAAAATAACCCTTTATAAATCACACTAACCAATGATAGCAAGAACCAAGTTCCATCATTGGTGAACATAAAAACTCAGAATTTTAGGCACATAATTAACGATACCAAGCAACTTTCTTATTACAGAAACGGAGCGGAAGAAGGGGCTCGAACCCTCGACCTTTACCTTGGCAAGGTAATGCTCTACCAACTGAGCTACTCCCGCATTCAAGTTACTCCTTGTAAGCTTTAAATGCTAAAACAATAACTGTTACAATGCAAGAGGTATTATACAATTTTTCTATAATGTATCCAAGAAAAACTTAAAACCTATAATGACAAGAAAGTTCAACTATCAAAATAAAATTAGAAAGAAAATAATGCATTAAAAGTAAAAATTGTATAACATACCATCATTATCACATTTCAAATGTTGTTGGATATTTATAGCTATTACAATGATGTCCCAATACTTATAATAAAATATACTTGAAACCTCGGAGATAAATAAATGATAAAACGTTATAGTAGACCTGAAATGTCATCAATTTGGGAAGACAATAATAAATTCAAAATATGGATGGATATAGAGTATTATGCATGTGAAGCACAAGTAAAATTAGGTGTGATACCTAACTATATACTTGATAACTTAAAAAACAAAATAGAAGATTTTGATATCAATCGTATAAATGAAATCGAATCAGTGGTAAAACACGATGTAATAGCGTTTTTAACATATGTAGCAGAATCTACAAACTCAGATATAAGATATTTACACTATGGTATGACAAGTTCCGATGTATTAGATACATGTCTATCTGTACAATTAAAGCAATCTTGCGATTTATTATTAAATAATATAGAAGTTATACTAAACATTTTAAAACAAAAATCAATAGAAACAAAACATATATTATGTATAGGACGTAGTCACGGTGTACATGCAGAACCAATAACATTTGGCTTAAAACTTGCAAGATTCTATGCAGAATTTAAGCGAAATTACAAAAGACTAAAAATGGCTCAAGATGAAATATCGGTATGTAAGATTTCTGGAGCCATGGGTAATTTTGCTAATATTGATCCATTTGTTGAAAATTACGTAGCAAATTCTTTAAATCTCAAACCAGAATCTATATCTTCACAAGTGATACCAAGGGATCGCCATGCTATGTTTTTTGCAATTTTAGGAGTTATTGCATCTTCTATAGAGAACATAGCAATAGAAATTCGTCATCTTCAAAAAACTGAAACGTTAGAAGTCACAGAATATTTTTCAACCGGACAAAAAGGAAGTTCTGCAATGCCTCACAAGAAAAATCCTATATTAAGTGAAAATCTAACAGGTCTTGCCAGAATGATACGCAGTTACGTAACCCCTGCTCTCGAAAATGTTGCTTTATGGCATGAAAGGGATATATCACACTCCTCTGTTGAAAGATGTATTGCACCAGATGCCTGCATTGTCACAGATTTTGCATTAGTAAGATTAGCAAATTTACTCGATAACATGGTTATACATCCTAACAATATGGATAAGAACTTAACACAATCAAAAGGTTTAGTATTTTCCCAGAGAGTACTTCTTGAATTAGTCAAACATGGGTTAAAAAGAGAAATAGCTTACAAAATAATTCAAGAAAAAGCATTAGAAACATGGAATAACAACAGTCACTTTCTAGATGAACTAAAAAAAGATCCACAAATATTAAAATGCATAGGTAGCCAAAATTTAGAATCCTTATTTAACCTTGATTACTATACACAACATACAGAAACAATATTTGAAAAAGTTTTTAAAGAATAAATAAGTAATTTAAGATTAAGTTTTAATATTGATTAGTACGTAGGATTATTAAATCATTGATTTTTTAAATATTAATATTAATAATATAAGATATTTATCAAATAAAACATTAACTTACTAAAAAATAATTAAATAAAATATTAATAACATAATTATATATTAAAATAATAAATAATTATTATTGACTATTTATTCTTTTCTGATTACAATGCTGTTATTATTAATTTAAAAGATTAATAAATACGGTCCTGCCTTACTATCAATGCATAACCATTAGGTAACACACACTTTATCTTACAAAGTAAAGCAGGGCCTCTACCTAGCTTTAGGTATAAACTAATTTAACTACACACATGCTTGATTTTATACATTTCTACAGTTTATTGCAAGTGATTTTTACACAACTAAAAGTTATAACACAAGAAGTTAAGGAATCATAAAGAAAAGACTATTTGCTACCACTCAATCCTCACATGACTTACTGTAAATACGGACTAAACCCTACTTCTTCACTCTTTCCAGTAAATTACCAATATTAATGATCCTTTCTATCTACAAAATCAACATCAAGGTGTACACAGTCTCTACAAAAACATTTACTGAGCTGACACACTTACTTATCATCTTAACATTATAGTATTAATAAATCTCAGTTAAAATACTGCTTAGTCTTAGGAATGCATACGTAAGTCATTAACAAGTATAACATGTTCCTAATACTATTTTTCTAAAGCATGAAACTAATCTTTATTCTAACAAGATACTACTAATAAACCCTAGCCAACACATTATTCATTCTCTCAGCAAAACCACTAACATCTTCTAGCTCTTCACCTTCAAGAATACATGCTTGATTTAATAACAAGTGTAACATATCATCTAATGTTACACTTTCTCCAGCATTAGCATGCTCATCTATCATCTTACTAATAATAGGATGCTTAGGATTAATTTCTAAAATCTTTGTGCTTTTATAATTCAATTGCTTTTGTTCTCTTAAAAATCTCTCCATTCTAATATCCATAGAACCATCTGCTACAGCTAAGCATACTGGACTATTTGTCAATTTTTTCGAAACTCTAACACCACTAACTAATTTACCAAGTACCTGAACAGCATACTTAACAAATGTATCTACTTTTTCTTTAGAGTCATCACTCTCATCTTCATTCTCTTTAATTTCTTCATTTTTATCAAGATTAGCAAGCTTTTCTAAATCTTCACCTGCACGTATAACTGACTTTAAAGGTACTTTTTGATAATCAGTGACCACATTTGTCCAAAAATCATCTACAGGATCAACTAATAATATAACTTCTATGCCACGACTTATAAACCCTTCTAGTTGAGGACTCTTTTTTATAGAATCTAAATCATTACCAGTTAAATAATAAATATTATCTTGTCCTGTTTTCATTCTCTCAATATAGTCTTCTAGGCTAATTAATGAATCATCGCTGTGTGTACTATAAAAACGACATGCTGATATTAACTCTTCACGAAACTCTGTGTTCATTGATTCACACAATCCTTCTTTCAGTACTGAACCAAAATTTTCCCAAAACTTTTTATAATCCTCAATATCATTCTCAGCCTTTTTCCTAAGTTCGGACAATATCCTCTTTACTATAGATTGTTTAATCTTTTCAATAATTTTATTATTCTGTAGAGTCTCACGACTAATATTTAAAGGTAAATCTGAAGAATCTATTATACCTTTTAAGAATCTTAAATATTGAGGTATGATTTGTACATTATCTTCAGTAATAAATACCTTGTTAACGTACAATTTTACTGAACATTTTCTATCAGGATGGAATAAATCAAATGGTTTAATAGATGGTATATACAATAAATTAGTATACTCTATTACTCCCTCATTTTTATTATGTAATATCATCCAAGGTTCACCACCAACATGAGCTACCGTACGGAAAAAATTTTGATGCTCTTCCGTAGATATTTCATCTTTCGATTTTGTCCAAATAGCAGCATCACTATTTAACTTTTCTTCCTCTCCCTTATCATTTAAGAAATAAACTGGATAGTTAATATGATAAGAATATGTAGTAATAATATGCTCTATGCGAAATTTATCAACAAACTCAGATTCTTCAGGTTTTAATACTAAAGTAATTCGAGTTCCACGAGGCACTTGATCACCTTCTAGTTGCGCAATAGTAAACTCTCCATCCCCAAAAGATTTCCACTGATATCCTATAGATTCTCCAGCTTTACGAGATTCAACTATAACCTCATTGGCTACCATAAATGCAGAATAAAAACCTACGCCAAATTTACCAATTAATTCAACAACACCTTGAGAAGAAGCTTCACTGTTCATTGCTTCTAAAAACTTCTGCGTACCAGAATGTGCTATAGTACCTAAATTATCTATTAGGTCTTGTCTATTCATTCCAATACCATTATCAGAGATATATAATCTATTTTTATCTTGGTCCACACTGATGACTATTTTAAAATCAGAATCTTGATCTATTAAATCTTGGTTAGATAAAGATTCATAACGTAACTTATCACATGCATCTGACGCATTAGAAACTAATTCTCTTAAAAAAATATCTTTATTAGTATAAAGAGAGTGTATAACAAGTTTCAATACCTTCCCCACTTCAGCATCAAACTTTAATTTTTCAGAATTTATAACATCTTGCATATTAACCCTCTAAAACTAACATCAATAAATAAGTAATAACTACAGTAACAATTTTCAAGTTCTCAAATTCACTAATTTTCATAAATTTGCAGTAAATCCATAGCATGCTTGTATACCATAGACTCAGAATTTACATCACCAACTATTTCTTTTATTACTCCAATAGCACCATCAATATCACCATTTTTAAGCATAGATACTGCTATTGCCTCTTTAATAGACGATTTGTAAACTTCAGATTTATTAGATACAAATTTCTGAATCTTACTTTTTAATAAATCCAAATTTTCCCCTTTAAGCAATGTTATAATTTCTAAATATTCTGCTAATTCTCTTAATTCAGGAATGAGCTTTTTATCGGCAGCCAAATCAGCATATATTAATTGTGCTTTTTCCACTTGATCCTCACCATACATACCTGCCAACTTAAACTTAGCCAAATACTGATAGCTAGAACCATCAACTTTAGCAACATCATTTAATATCTTCATCATCTCATCATTACTAATTTCACCTATTAAAGCATCATACATCATATCACCCATGTGCTGCGATATCTTGTCATGACGATTATCTACCCATGAAACCATTCCCGCAAATACTATTAAAAAAACAACTACAGCACAACACATCCATTTCAATTTTGGAATAACCTTAACTATGTTTAACTCCATAAACTGTCCAATCAATTAACAAGATGATATCAATGTAAAAAAATAAATGTATATAGTCAATGCATTTTAGGAAGGAATCATAAGTACTGGTATAATAGACATATCTTACATGAATACAAATTTACCTAAATATATACAATCTTTCATACTTATATAAACCTTGAATATATTACATAACATCTATACAATGATATATTTATAATATATAGCACCACATTCCATTAAAATTCACAAACTCTTATTTTTATACTCACATAAATCCTGAACAATACATTGACTACATAATGGCTTCCTTGACTTACATATATATCTACCATGCAACACTAACCAGTGATGTGCATATAATAACCATTTTTTTGGTATTATACTTAACAATGCACTCTCTGTTTTTAACACACTATCTTCCTTAACTAACCCCATCCTATTACTTACTCTAAATACATGAGTGTCAACAGCAACAGTTGGTAAATTTAACCATGTGTTTAAAAAAACATTTGCACTCTTTCTTCCCACACCTGGTAATGCAATAAGAGTATCAAAATCTAAAGGTACGTTACTATTATATTGATTTATAATAATTTCACTAAGTGCAATAATATTTCTAGATTTAGAATTATATAATCCTATTGTATTTATATAACTTTTTAGACCTTTTTCCCCAAGGTTTAACATTTTTCCTGGACTATCAGCAATTTCAAATAGTTTATTTGTAATTTTATTTACACTAACATCAGTAGTACGCGCAGATAATACTATTGCTACTAACAAAGTAAAATCGTTAGTATATCTCAGTTCTATCTTCGGGTAAGGATTATACTCTTTAAACTTAGTAAATAGTAAATTTATTTTCTCCTGATCCATTAATCTGTATACACAATTTATACATTGTCATCAATATCAGAACTATCTTTAGCATCAATTATCTTGGCTACTGAAACAACTTTTTCACGTTTTTCAGTTTTAAATAAAGTAACACCTTGAGTGCTCCTACCAATAATTCTGATATCACTCACAGCAATACGAATTAACTTACCCTTATCTGTAATTAACATTATATGATCATTAGACTCTACAGGAAAACTAGCTACTACATTACCATTTCTCGTAGTTGTCAAGATGTTAACAACACCTACTCCACCTCTTAAGGTAGTACGATATTCATATGCAGAAGTTCTTTTTCCAAAACCATTCTCAGTAACTGTCAAAATAAATTGCTCATTTTGTACCATAGTCATAAAGATGTCTTGTTCCAACCCAAGATCATCTAATACCCTAGCTAGACCTGCATTAACAAAACTTTCTTCTTTAACAACCATACGTTTTTCTAAAGGAACTTTTAGATACGCATCCTTTTTTTCAGAATCTATATCCATAGCCAACAATATCGACATGGAAATTACATTATCCTCTGAAGACAGCTTAATAGCTCTTACCCCATCAGACATCCTACCCTTAAACTGACGAACATTACTTACAGAAAATCTAATACTTTTTCCTAATTTTGTAGACAACAAAACATGATCTTCTTCTTTACACACTTTTACAGATATTAAAGCATCTTTTTCATCAAGCACCATAGCTATTTTACCATTACTAGGTACATATTGAAAATCTGAAAGTGCATTACGTCTTAAATTCCCTGATGCAGTTGCAAAAACAATATTTAATGTTTCCGTATCTTCTACATTATCAGGCAAAGGCATTACACTAGTTATCGACTCATTTTCACTAAGCGGAAAAATATTTACTAATGATCTTCCACGTGATGTAGGTTCACCTAGCGGAAGTTTATAAACTTTCAACTTATATACTCTACCAACATTAGAAAAGAATAGTACACTAGTATGGGTATTAACTACAAAAAGATTGGTGATGACGTCTTCTTCCTTAATAGCTTGTCCTATTCTTCCTTTTCCACCCCTTTTTTGAGCGCGATAATTTGAAAGCTTAGCCCGTTTAATATAACCACTCATAGTTACTGTGACTACCATATCTTCTTTTGGTATAAGATCTTCAATATCGGTTTCAAAATGTGAATAATCTATAGTAGTCCTTCTAGGAACAGCCAATTTTGCTTTAACTTCTTTCAACCCATCTTTAATCAACTCAAGTAATGATTCTTTATTTTTAAGAAGTTCAGTATATTGTTTAATCAATGATACCATTGACTTTAAGTCAAGCTCCAACTTCTCTTTTTCTAAATTTGTGAGACGTTGTAACTTCATTTCCAAGATTGACTTTACCTGTACACCCGTTAACTGACATACATTATCAACCACAATACTTTTACTATCGGCAACAAGTTCTATCATCTCTCTCACAGATACTAAAGCATCCCATCTACATTCAAGTAATTTTTTAGCAGCTTCTGCTGTATCACGAGATGACCTAATAATGGCAATAACTTTATCAATATTCAATACAGCAATGTACATGCCTATATACAAATGAGCTTTTTCTCGAACTTTTCTTAACCTAAACTGAGTACGACGTGTTAAAACTTCCTTTCTATACTCAACAAATGTCGATATAATCTCTAGTAAAGACATTACCTTCGGCTTATTATTATCTAATACGAGCGTATTAATACTAAAACTCGTTCTCAATGGAGTTAATCCTAAGATCTGATTTAAAATAACCTGATGAGATGCCTGCTTTTTTAATTCAATTGCAACTCGTATCCCCATTTTATTAGACTCATCTCGTAAATCCAATATTCCTTCTATTTTTTTTTCTTTTACTAACTCATGGATACGCTCAATAAGCTTTGCCTTATTCACCTGATACGGGATTTCATCAATAATTATTGCTTGCTTGCCAGATGGTAAGTCTTCCAGATGAGTCTTACCTTGAATAATAATTGTTCCCTTCCCAGTCATAAATGCAGAACGTATATTAGCATCTCCTAAAATAGTACCACCAGTAGGGAAATCAGGACCACGAACTATATTAATTAACTCATCAAAAGTAATCTCAGGATTATCTATATAAGCTATACAGGCATCTACTACTTCTCCTAAATTATGAGAAGGAATATTAGTTGACATACCAACAGCAACCCCACCAGCACCATTGACCAATATATTAGGAAATTCTGCTGGCAACACTACAGGTTCTACTTCATTTTCATCATAATTAGGCCGAAAATCTACAGTATCTTCATCTATATCGTTCAATAAAAAGTGTGCGGCTTTTGCTAATCTAGCTTCTGTATAACGCATAGAAGCTGGAGGGTCACCATCTACCGATCCAAAATTACCTTGGCTATCAATCAACGGCAACAATAACGAGAAGTCTTGAGCCATTCTTACTAATGAATCATAAATTGCTGCATCTGCATGAGGATGATATTTCCCCATAACATCACCAACAACACGTGCTGCTTTTTTATACGGCTTACCATAATCATAACCAGACTTATACATAGAATATAAGATTCTTCTATGAACAGGCTTTAATCCATCTCGTATATCAGGAATTGCCCTACTAACTATAACGCTCATTGCATAAGATAAATAGGAATCTTCTAATTCTTGTTCTATAGAAACTGGTATGACATTATTGATATCACTCATCTAATACTTATTAATTAACACTAAAAATAAACACATTGTACATCTTAATTCTCAAGCATATCAAGGTCAAGTAATTGTTTATAAAACAAATAACCAGTATGCTATTCTAATAACACACCAAACATTCGTTTCGCACAATAACCTTGGTCCACCACCTAAAATTGAAATTTAAATATAGATAAGACAACTTATTAGTTCGAACTAGAGTTATACAATAAAAATATTAATTAATTTAGGAAAATACATATACCACAATTAAAACATGTAATCTCTACTAAAAACATCAAATTTCCACCATTAATGTTTTTTTAGTAAATAGACTTCAATATACCACTGTTGCGTTATATTATTATATTAGAAAATTGTTCTTTAAATATATAATATTAAGATCTTACTTTGACTGCATAAGAAAAAAAATATAATATACCCCAGATAGTGATGAATTTATTGCATTATGGAAGATTACATAACTTCACTTAATGAAGATCAAAAGCAAGCTGTTATTAACATAAATGGTCCTATTTTAATACTAGCTGGAGCAGGTACAGGAAAAACTAGAACTGTAACTTCAAGAATAGCATATATCATTAATAATAATTTTGCATTACCTAGCCAAATTTTAGCAGTAACATTTACTAATAAAGCAGCAAATGAAATGCTTGCTAGAATTAGTGAGTTAACTCCTGCATATAACATCTGGTTAGGAACTTTTCATGCGATAGCAGCAAAAATCTTAAGACAACATGCTGAAACAGTTGGATTAAAAAATGATTTTACAATCATTAACACAGATGACCAATTGCAAGTAATAAAAAATATTGTCAATGACATGCATCCCGAATATGCATCAGACGCTCATAAAATCATCTTAAACAAAATACAAAGATGGAAAGACAGAGGGCTAATGCCAAGTAACATAACCGAAACAGAGTTATATAAACCCATTAATACAGTAGCACTAAGCACATATCACATCTATCAAGAGAGATTAAAATTCTTAAATTGTGTCGATTTTGGAGATCTACTATTATACAACATTCAAATATTTACCACACAGCATAATATCTTATCCCATTACCAAGAACAATTTAAATATATAATGGTCGATGAATATCAAGATATAAATACGATTCAATATTTATGGTTAAGATTATTAGCTCAAAAACACAAAAACTTATGCTGTGTTGGAGATGATGACCAATCAATATATAGCTGGCGTGGAGCAGAAGTAGGAAATATTTTAAAATTTTCTGACGATTTTCCAAATGCAAAAATTGTGCGACTAGAGTGCAACTATAGATCAACATCTCATATTCTAGATGTTGCCACAGCAATAATAAATAACAATAAATCAAGATTAGGAAAGAAGTTATGGACAACAAATGAGAAAGGGCAAAAAGTCAATTTGATGAAATTTTGGGATAGTAAAGCAGAAGCACAGTACATATGTGAATACATCAAGAATTTACATGATTACCAATTCAATGAAACAGCTGTTTTAGTAAGAGCAGGATTTCAAACAAGAATATTTGAGGAATACTTTATTAAGTATAGCATACCATATAAAATAATCGGTGGTACAAGATTTTATGACAGGCAAGAAATCCGTGACATCATTGGTTACTTAAAAATCACAGTTAATCCTAATAATGATATTGCCTTTGAAAGAATAGTTAACAAACCTAAACGACATATAGGAGCATCAACTCTCAATAAAATATATTTATGTGCTAAACAAAATAACACCTACTTTTTAAATGCAGCAAAAATCTTAATCTCAGATAATCAATTGCCTGATAAAGCATCTAGATCTTTAAATAATCTACTAAATAAGATTAATTCTTGGAAACAATCTTTATCATCTGATTCAATATCAAACACTGTTAAAATGATAGCCTATGATTCAGGATACATAGATATGTTAGAAAATGAAGGTGAAAACGGTCTAGCAAGAGTAGAAAATATAAAAGAACTTTTTTCCGCATTATTAAGTTTTAATGATGTAAACGAATTTTTAGAACATATTAGTCTTGTCACAGAAACAGATTCATTAAATTACAATAACAACTACACCTATATCATGACATTGCATGCAGCAAAAGGACTAGAATTTCCTGTAGTTTTTTTACCTGGATGGGAAGAAGGAGTATTCCCGCATGAAAAATCTTTACAAGATAGGACAGGAGAAGCATTAGAAGAAGAAAGAAGATTAGCTTATGTTGGAATTACACGAGCACGTGAGCAATTATTCATATCATGCGTAGCAGTAAGAGACATCAACAATTGGCGCCAACAAATGAAAATATCAAGATTTATCAAGGAATTACCTGCAGAGCATGTACAAGTTATAAAAAACATTTCAAGCTATTATTAATTAATACTTAAAGCCATTTTCAATACATGTTTTACATTCTCACAACAGAACGGCAAGTTATTTCCTAATTATTAACATACACCATCAACACTACAATAATCAGCAGTATCGTATTAAACTTCAACAGTGTATAAAATTATATAAGCATATAATATATATTAGTAAGAATAATTAATATTTTAATACACTATCTTGCATTTATATCCATATCTATGGTACAATTAACCCATTATACCAATTCATTAATTATTAAAGAATCACATTTACACTCTTATTTCTCATTATTAAATAGAACTCCAGATGCTAACTCAATTAAGAACCAGCTTGCGAAGATTGACTACTCCATCATTTGTGAAGACTCTAGGACATTTTAACGTGAGTCAGTTTAGAAATGTACAGGATCTTATATGCACAAGTGGTCAAGAAACTTGGATAGACCTTCCAAGAAATTCTATAAAAATAGACGGGCAGCATGCTAATTTTCTTCAGGCAATTACTGCCTATAAAACAAAGAATGACCTACCAAAAAACAATGAATATCGTAAAGTTTTACATGGAATACTTAATTCAAAATTTCAGAAGATCTTAAATCTAAACATCAGTGGACCTCTTATAGACGAATGTGTAACGATGCTAAACCAAGAATCTCTATGCGGAGCATCAACGCACCTATCATATTCTCTTGCGAAAGATATACAGTACAGAATGCGTACTAATGCTGAGATTATGCCAACTATAGACGCGTCTGAGACTAATATTAAAACCATATCAGAATCAGATTTAACAATATATCATAAAGAAGATTTTATCTTTAGAGATTCGATTAATGGCACCCCAATATCTACCGTAAGCATAACAATACGCCTTAATATTAATGCAAATACAGATGGTACACTAACATACAGTAATACCAAAATATCACTCAAAGTACCACAAGACACAGCATCAAGTGTGCTTCCTATCAGACTCATCAGAATGGCAAATATGCTTGTTCCTTTGAGGAATCTCATAGGCAGAATACAGTCATTTTTCACTGGGAGTACTTTTTATAAAGTAACACCATATAAAATAACACGTACCCCTGATCTATGCATAATAGAACATAAGTTACCAGATTACACATGTTCACCAGTAGCACTACCTGAAATAGAGGATAAAAAAGAAAAGCGTCAGCAAAAGCAGCAAAGTCTATACCAAACTCGCAGCACATTCACTCCCCCAAAACACTCAAACAGCTCAAACAAAGATTCTAATCAACACAATAAACTTGTTTCTGTGATAATACATAACCCAGAAATACAACCCAAAAAAGAACCTAAGACTCAATCCCATTCTTCGTAATAAAAAGTTTGATACTTATGAGATCTATATTTACATATTCATTGTCTTGCTTGAAATCCCATATAAATGAACTATCCTTTCTACTATATCTCTTATAGTAAGGTCTAAATACTATAAGAAATCTATATTTATAGCTAGAGAACAGTAAAAATCAAAAACTGTACAAAAGTATATTTAACCATAAATGATGTATGTTTAAACTTAATAATATAACATTCTAAACGACATATAGGAGCATCAACTCTCAATAAAATATATTTATGTGCTAAACAAAATAACACCTACTTTTTAAATGCAGCAAAAATCTTAATCTCAGATAATCAATTGCCTGATAAAGCATCTAGATCTTTAAATAATCTACTAAATAAGATTAATTCTTGGAAACAATCTTTATCATCTGATTCAATATCAAACACTGTTAAAATGATAGCCTATGATTCAGGATACATAGATATGTTAGAAAATGAAGGTGAAAACGGTCTAGCAAGAGTAGAAAATATAAAAGAACTTTTTTCCGCATTATTAAGTTTTAATGATGTAAACGAATTTTTAGAACATATTAGTCTTGTCACAGAAACAGATTCATTAAATTACAATAACAACTACACCTATATCATGACATTGCATGCAGCAAAAGGACTAGAATTTCCTGTAGTTTTTTTACCTGGATGGGAAGAAGGAGTATTCCCACATGAAAAATCTTTACAAGATAGGACAGGAGAAGCATTAGAAGAAGAAAGAAGATTAGCTTATGTTGGAATTACACGAGCACGTGAGCAATTATTCATATCATGCGTAGCAGTAAGAGACATCAACAATTGGCGCCAACAAATGAAAATATCAAGATTTATCAAGGAATTACCTGCAGAGCATGTACAAGTTATAAAAAACATTTCAAGCTATTATTAATTAATACTTAAAGCCATTTTCAATACATGTTTTACATTCTCACAACAGAACGGCAAGTTATTTCCTAATTATTAACATACACCATCAACACTACAATAATCAGCAGTATCGTATTAAACTTCAACAGTGTATAAAATTATATAAGCATATAATATATATTAGTAAGAATAATTGCAAATATTTTTAATACACTATCTTGCATCTATATCCATACTTATGGTACAACTAACCCGTTATGCCAATTCATTAATTATTAAAGAGTCACATTTATACTCTTATTTCTCATTATTAAATAGAACTCCAGATGCTAACTCAATTAAGAATCAGATTGCGAAGATTGACTACTCCATCATTTATAAAAGCTCTAAAGAGTTTTAGCTTAAGTAAGGTTAGAAATCCACAAAATGATGCGTGTCGAACTGGTTATATAACTTGGCTAGATCTTACAAGAAATCCAGTAATAATAAACGGGCAGTATGCTGATTTTCTTCAGGCAATTACTGCCTATAAAACAAAGAATAACCTACCAAAAGACAATGAATATCGTAAAGTTTTACATGGAATACTTAATTCAAAATTTCAGGAGACCTTAAATATAAACGTCAGTGGACCTCTTATAGATGAATGTGTAACGATGCTAAACCAAGCATCTCTATACGGAGCATCAGCAGAACTAGTATGCTCTCTTGGGAAAGATATACATAACAGAATACATCCTGATATTGAGGCAACTGTGAACACGATAGAGACTGAAATTAAAACCATATCAGAATCAGATTTAAGAATACAGCATACACAACGATTGAGCTTAAAAAGTCTGGACACTGGCAGAGTCGTATCTAGCATAAACACAGTAATACACTTTGATATTAATGCAGATGCATCAGGTACGGTAACATACAGTAATCCCAAAATATCATTCGAAATACCAAAAAACATAGCATCAAATGTGCTTTCTACCAGCTCCATCAGAATGGCAAACATGTTTGCTTTTTTGAATAATATCATAAACAGAGCACGGTCACGTCTCATTGGGGGTACTTTTTCTCCAGTAACACCATATGAACTAACACATACCTCTAATCTATGCATAATAGGGTATAAGTTACCACATTACACATGCTCACCAGTAGCACTACCTGAAATAGAGGATAAAAAAGAAAAGCGTCAGCAAAAGCAGCAAAGTCTATACCAAACTCGCAGCACATTCACTCCCCCAAAACACTCAAACAGCTCAAACAAAGATTCTAATCAACGCAATAAACCTGTTCCTGTGAAAGTACATAACCCAGAAATACAACCCCAAAAAGAACCTAAGACTCAATCCCGTCCTTTGCAATAAAAAGTCTGATACTCATGAGATCTATATTACATATTCATTATCTTGCTTAAAATCCCATATAAATGAACTATCCTTTCTACTATATCTCTTATAGTAAGGTCTAAATACTATAAGAAATCTATAATTTATAGATAGAGAATAGTAAAAATCAAAAACTGTACAAAAGTATATTCAACCATAAATGATGTACGTTTAAGCCTAATAATATAACATTTTATTGACAAATTGTACTTGTATAAAAATATTATTTAACCATACCAATGTATCTCATAATAACTCTATATTAAAAAATTTATAAGAAAAAAGACTAAATTGTTTGATAATTAGGCTATAAACAAATACAAATTACACATAACATAGAAAATAACGTATTAACTACAATTGATATTACTACAGGATTAATAATATTAATAAGAAAACCCATAGAGTACTTTCCGATAAACAATTGCCCAATATCTCTAGAGATTTCATACAAACAATTTTGATATACCAAACAAATAAACAACTAACTACAACAAGCTTATCAAACAAGATTCTTAGCAATAAATCAGTTATCTCTGATTTAAATAACAATCTATTTACACAATTCCCTAAAATACCAAAATTTCATCAGTTACAAAATACATCTAACGCATATATTAATAAACATTTTCCAATATGTATTACAATTGATAGACATACAAACAACATATAATAATCTTAAATCACACCACTCTAGAATCGTTTTAGCTGCAACTTTAGATGATATGTTTCAAGTATTTAGACAAATCAATAATCAATCCAGATATCATATATGAAATAGTTAATCACTTTCATCAACAGATATATGAACAAGTAGAAACTAAAATATTAAATTATATTTTTAATACAGCTCAAACTCTTACTCATACTATTAAAGCTACAGATAACATGATAGAATTTACAATACGACCATAACCTAATAGCTATTACTAGTATGTCATTGTCTACAACCATAGCACCTAATAAAGTATATCATTTTAATACTGCCTTCTATTTTTATATATCACCAGTAAAAAACTCAGAAACAAATGGTAAATCTATACACAACTTTTACCTTATTTCTACCTAATAGTATGAAACCTACATTACGAAAGAAAAATATCATAACAGAAGTACATGTTCTTCTTTTCTAATAAAAGATTCTGATCTGTACCATATTACACTACCACGATCAAGATGAAATCAATCCTCATATCTCTGTTCTAGAACATTGCTTATCAAACATAAAAGCTAGGCCACTATTTAAAGATAGAGCAAAAATAATATACAAATTTTATCAGACACCAGCATAACTTTACGTATACTACTTTAATAAGTATAATTATTGTCCCATAGGATTGAGAAGCCTACAATATTACAAATAGCACAATTAGTAACTGCTTATAAGCAGTTATAGTATATACTATTATATGACCTAATTATTTCTACAAATATATCTATGATGAATAATATCATGCTACTCTTATTATACATACTACAGATAAGTTTAAGTACTTATAAAATATGTCAAACATTCAATAAACAATCAGATAAACCTCTAGCATTTTGATGACTACATTTTAAGTATACAAAAGAATTTCTTTTATATCTCGTTAATTAACATTTAGGCAAATCATATAATAATAAAATTCTCAATCATAACCTGCCATTACATTATTTACATTGACTACAAAGCACTCATCACTTATCTCAGTACCCGTAATAATTAACATTTAGACAAATCTACAAATAATAAAATACTTAGCCACCATTGGCATTGCATTATCACATTGACTACAAAGCACTCATCACTTATCTCAGTACCCGTAATAATTAGCATTTAGACAAATCTACAAATAATAAAATATTTAGCCACCACTGGCATTACATTGTCACATTAATTACAAAACACTCATCACTTATCCCAGTGTCCACAATCAGTACCCTAGGTTCTATAGAATAATATTTATATACATATCAAATATATCACATGTTTCATATACAATATGTTCTTTTTAATAGAGCATAATAAAGAAATGCTATAACAGAAAAACACTATACCATCATTTTAATAGATTCAATATCCAATACATGACATTTGTTATAAAGAAGCCTACAGAAAACATTACCAGATACTATATATGTATCATACAAAAACCACTCTTACATCATCAACAACAACTATTAGGCACATCACCTTAATATTCTATAAATATGATGGAATCAAGTTTCCACTATGTTTTTTTATACAGTATTTACATTTCTATGAAATAACAAAATACTTAAAGTGTCTCGCACAACCTACTCGTAAATAACACATGAAATATAAATAATCTTTATAAAAATTGATATAATACATTAAATATAATATACTCAATGATATATTAATAACAGGCTGACATTCTCCATATGTTATATGTTAATCAAAAACTCTATAACCCAGCCTTAAATGCACGTAATAAAATTAAACTAATATCCACAAGATAGTTAAAATTTCTCTACGTACAATGCATCTAATACATAGAATATTATTCTGTCTTTACCCCAGAAAATAACAACTTATATCTAAAAATACATATTTTATCCCCAAGAAATTAGTATAGGATTTCTTATTAATGAGATACCAAAAAGTTGTAATTTTGCTATGCTAGTTTACTGAAATAATCGCCTAATACCTACCATATAACACAAATTACTATATAACAATTAGAAAGGGAAGTATACTTAATCTATTTCTTGCTACTGCAAAAACGCTATTATATATAAGTCAATCGATATAGTATATCCTAGTTCATAGTTAATAGAGTTACAGTAATTTTTAATTAATATTAATAAATATCTACATAAAATAGCTTATTTTATAGTAAAGATCATAAATTTTCTTGTAAAAATCTTAATATAGTATTATTAATAAATATTACTTGTAAAAATCTTAATATAGTATTATTAATAAATATTATAAGTTTTTCTTTTGAAAACTTTAATATTTACATTAAAATTTTAAGTTAGGTATAGTAATCATGACATATAATTCTACAATAAAAATTTCCGCTTTAGTATCATTACTATTAATCTTTATTACATTGCTAGCATTTGCTTTACTTAAATATTTACAACAAAGACAACAACTAACAGCGCCATCTGCTGCTGCACCATTTAATAGTAATATTAAAATTAAACTACCAGTGGAAAAATTAACCCAATTAATGTGTGGCTTTTCTGACAAACAACCAGATGTTGATGCTATAAAAGGTAATATTATGTCACCCGATAGAGATCTTAGAAAGGTTCAATATCTTAAATGTAACAATACTATTACTAAGCTAACACGACTCTTCAAGGATCATGCTAAATTATCAGAAATAGTAAAAAATCCAACACTAGAAGCATCAGATCAATCACTTACCAAAGCTAATAAGAAAATCCTAAAATCAGCAAGAAAACACATTAAAAGAATAGAAACAACCCTTAATACAAAAGAAGGATGTAATTCTCTATTTCATATCAGAGCAACAACAGCTGCAATCCTTGAAAATATGTTTAACAAGTATAATACTTCAATCCCTAATACAAATATAATACATGAGCTAGTCAGCTATTGTAATCCAGCAGGATATTATTCTATGCCCATAAAATTTCTTAAAGAAGTTTTTGAGAAATGCGAAGAAATCGATATGAATAAAACAATTACCGGAGATAAATCAATAGTATTTCAAGAAGTAGCGACCACAAGAGAACTAACGTGTAATATTGTGGTGACTGCTATAATACCTTATAAAGGTAAAAATGAACAAATAACATCTGCATTAAGATTCACCATAACATCACCAGACTCACAGAATTTTTTACCCGTATGCTATAAAGATATAAATTTAACCATACGCTTACCTGAAGCAATAACCGAGTATATCACATCTCTTTACAATGTTAATGCCAAACCTCGTAATTCAGTTGCAATTTATAAGTATATTCCCACTAATATTGATAATAACATGCTTACATATTCCTTCCCAGACTTCTATATGCCTAGATTAATTAATATAGAAAATATTTGTTATATAGTAGAAGACGCTGCTACACCACGCGCTACACCACTTAATAGAAATGCTGCACCATATGCTGCTACACCACGCGCTACATCACTTAATAGAAATGCTGCACTATCTGCTGCTACACCACTTAATAGAAATGCTGCACTATCTGCTGCTACACCACACGCTACATCACCTGATAGAAATGCTGCACCATCTGCTGCTACACCACGCGCTACATCACCTTATAGAAATGCTGCACCATCTGCTGCTGCTACACCACGCGCTACATCACCTGATAGAAATGCTGCACCATCTGCTGCTACACCACGCGCTACATCACCTTATAGAAATGCTGCACCATCTGCTGCTACACCACGCGCTACATCACCTGATAGAAATGCTGCACCATTTAATAGTAATATTAAAATTAAACTATCAGAGGAAAAATTAACCCAATTAATGTGTGGCTTTTCTGACAAACAACCAGATGTTGATGCTATAAAAGGTAATATTATGTCACCCGACAGAGATTTTAGAGAGGGTAAATATCTTAAATGTAACGATACTATTATTCCGCTAGCACGACTCTTCAAGGATCATGCTAAATTATCAGAAATAGTAAAAAATCCAACACTAGAAGCATCAGATCAATCACTTACCGCAGATGATAAGAGAATCCTAGATTCAGCAAGTCAACACATTAAAAGAATAGAAACAACCCTTAATACAAAAGAAGGATGTAATTCTCTACTTCATATCAGAGCAACAACAGCTGCAATCCTTGAAAATATGTTTAACAAGTGTAATACTTCAATCCCTAATACAAATATAATACATGAGCTAGTCAGCTATTGTAATCCAGCAGGATATTATTCTATGCCCATAAAATTTCTTAAAGAAGTTTTTGAGAAATGCGAAGAAATCGATGTGAATAAAACAATTACCAGAACTAAATTAATAGTATTTCAAGAAGTAGCGACCACAACAGAACTAACGTGTAATATTGATGTGACTGCTATAATACCTTATAAAGGTAAAAATGAAAAAATAACATCTGCATTAAGATTCACCATAACATCACCAGACTCACAGAATTTTTTACCCGTATGCTATAAAGATATAAATTTAACCATACGCTTACCTGAAGCAATAACCGAGTATATCACATCTCTTTACAATGTTAATGCCAAACCTCGTGATTCAGTTGCAATTTATAAGTATATTCCCACTAATATTGATAATGACATGCTTATATATTCCTTCCCAGACTTACAGATGCCTAGATTAATTAATATAGAAAATATTTGTTATATAGTAGAAGACGCTATACCACGCGCTGCACCACTTAATAGAAATGCTGCACCATCTGCTGCTGCTACACCACGCGCTACATCACCTGATAGAAATGCTGCACCATCTGCTGCTGCTACACCACGCGCTACATCACCTGATAGAAATGCTGCACCATTTAATAGTAATATTATGTCACACGACAGAGATTTTAGAAAGGTTCAACATTTTCAATGTAACGATACTACTATTGAGCTAACACGACTCTTCAAGGATCATGCTAAATTATCAGAAATAGTAAAAAATCCAACACTAGAAGCATCAGATCAATCACTTACCACAGATGATAAGAGAATCCTAGATTCAGCAAGACAACACATTAAAAGAATAGAAACAACCCTTAATACAAAAGAAGGATGTAATTCTCTATTTCATATCAGAGCAACAACAGCTGCAATCCTTGAAAATATGTTTAACAAGTATAATACTTCAATCCCTAATACAAATATAATACATGAGCTAGTCAGCCATTGTAATCCAGCAGGATATTATTCTATGCCCATAAAATTTCTTAAAGAAGTTTTTGGGGAACGCAAAGAAATCAATATGAATAAAACAATTATCGGAAGTAAATCAATAGTATTTCAAAAAGTAGCGACCACAACAGAACTAAAGTGTATTATTGTGGTGCATGCTATAATACCTTATAAAGGTAAAAATGAAGAAATAACATATGCATTAAGATTCACCATAACATCACCAGACTCACAGAATTTTTTACCCGTATGCTGCTATAAAGATATAAATTTAACCATACGCTTACCTGAAGCACTAATCAAGTATATCACATCTGTAACTTATAAGCGTATTCCCACTAATATTGATGATAACAGGCTTATATATTCCTTCCCAGACTTCCATATGCCTTCATTCATAGATATACAAAATTTTGATGCAGTAGTTCCTTCTGATATATCCATGAACAGTTACTTAAATACAATACAACCACATCGTTAATAAACTTAATCAATCGTTATCCAAAGTTATTAAGTGACATCAGACTCTGTATAATTGCACATATAATTATATTAGCTATAATAAGTTATTCTATTGCTTTTTTTACTTTTATTACTGTAGTATTCTTTTTAATAAATTAAAATATCTTACATATTATATAAAGCCAAATAATCAATATTATAATAACTTTTAAATAAGATATTATTAAAATTTAAGATTGCGGATAATAAAACCAACATAGCACTGATATTAGTACTATTAATTACAACTCAATTTTAGATAAGTTTCCAATATAATAATTCAACAAAATATTATATACAAATCAGTCATTTCAATATTTCATATCACCATAATAAACAAAATTCCTACTCAGATTTATAAATAGATCTCAAGCATTTTACAGAAAAAACACTAGGATATTAATTAATGTGATATTTTTTTAGTTTTATAAAATAATTCTTAACTATTTTTAATAAATAGTTTATTCTTTTAATAAGTATTATTATTTTTGCCACAAATATTTAATATTATTTAAAAATTTAGGTACAATACTATGACATATAACTCTAAACTAAAAATCGTTGCTCTAGCGTTACTATTCCTCACTACTATATTATTAGTATTGGCATTTATATGTTGTATACAATTTATTCTTAGAAGTAATGTACGACCTTCCACAATAGATCTACTACCTAGCGTTCCCACAACTCGGAAGGAATATATCACCCCTCTTTCCCAAAAAGTTTCATCATCTGGCATTACCTCACTAACTCAAGAGCACGAAGATGAAGATATTACCTCATTTTCCCAAAAAGCTTTGCCATCTGGCATTACCTCACTAACTCAAGAGCACGAAGATGAAGATATTACCTCATTTTCCCAAAAAGTTTCATCATCTGGCATTACCTCACTAACTCAAGAGCACGAAGATGAAGATATTACCTCATTTTCCCAAAAAGCTTTGCCATCTGGCATTACCTCACCAACTCAAGAGCACGAAGATGAAGATATTACCTCATTCTCCCAAAAAGCTTTGCCATCTGGCATTACCCCAACTAAGTCAGATAAGGTTGACATTACAAGCGACTTAGCCATTAAAGATTTTCAAGAACATTCTAACAATACTTATAATATTCTTCCCACAAAACCACTCTCCAAAAATCATGCTGAATTATTAAAAAAAGTAAAAAGTCAAACACCAATGCCATCATACATCTCTCATAATCATGATAAGCTAAATTTAGCAAGGCAAATTGAATATATAAAATCAGGACTTCATATAGATGATAGAACATACCGCAACGCACTGTGTAATATAATAACTATGGCTATAATCCCAGAACATAAGGTAACTCCTTATCAAGGGATAAAACATAAACTAACCAGCTATGTTGTAAGCGAAACAGTATTTCATCCTATCTTCATAAAACTTGTTAAGGAACTTTGTAAGGACAAGTTGAAATTGAAACATAATAGTGATACCATCACTAACTCACTATAGATCCCTTTATTAATGAATAAACAACATCTTAAAGCTATAGGTACTAATCCTCTTGATAATGCATCAGTTGAAAATTGCTCACAAACAATACAGCAATATTAACTTATTATTAATAAATTTAATTAATATGATTATTCAAAGTCGTACAGAGTTAACATATTGCTCTTTCATTAAGCAACACACACTCGTACAACTACACATATACTCACCATGTGAGTACAATAAGTTATTTATTATTTTTATTAACTGTAGTACTCTGTTTAGGAAAATATTTTAATACTATATAAAACTAAGTCATTAATATTCTATGGTTTTTAAATAAAACATTATCAAAGATGTAGCTTTATAATAATATAAGACAACCACTAGTACATACATACCTTATAAAGATAAAATTAGCATTATTATAGTAAGATCCAAATAGATCTATGATAAATTCATATACTGCAATTTTGCTAATGATGTTAGAATAATAATATTATGTTACTTTTTAATCAATTAATACAATCCTCTATAGGATATTCTTCTGACTACTTATACTTAACCCCAAATAATCCACCAGCCATCAGAAGATACAACAACATAGAATTCCTTCAAACAAAAAGCTTACCTACACAAGAGATAGAAGAAATTACAAAATCAATATTAAAAACAGAAGAGTATGATACATACTTGGCACAAGGATTTTTTAATACAATACTTAATTTTAATAATTCTTATCAGCTACATATACATATTTCACATACTACTCCGTCTATAAAAATTATAGTTGATATTATAAAAAATGAACTCATAGCAGCCCCAGAATTTGAAAAAGAATTACATAGAATAATTAGTCTATACTCAAAAGGATTACTACTATTTACCGGAAACATATGTAATAGCAACATTCTATCATTTATATTGAATCATATTAATAATAATCAAAAAAAACATGTACTAATTTTCAGTAATGATCAAGTATCAATCCCAAAATCCAATAAAGCATTAATTAGTATACATAATTTATCACAAGCTGAACCTACATTTATTAAAAATCAAGCAGCCGATATTGTACTTTTTAGTAATTTTAATAATGTCAATTTAGTACGCACAGCCATTATGTGCATCAATATGGGATTATTAGTCATAGCATTTACTGACACAATTTCATGCTTATGTGCTTTAGAAGGAATTATAGTGTTATTCCCACATAGAGAATCTATTTTAAAGATATTATCAACACATTTAGTAGCTATAATAACACAGGTTTTTATAAATAATGCACCTTCTGATAACTTATATCTATATGACATTATAGAGTGTGACACTACAATACAAAAATTTATTATAGAAGATAATTTATCAGAAATTAAAAACTCAGGTATTATAAAAAAAATCAACCAGCTTATAGAAAAACATCAGATACATCACCATGATATACAGAGTATATTAAAGAACTTATCAGACACCAACCAATTATATACTGAGTCTGACTATAATGATCTTTTTTAATTATCACATTGAACCACTCACAAACCCAAAAAAAATCTTACTCATAACTTTTATATAATAGAATCATATCAACTTAAATCTTTAACAATACATTAATTACAATACAATATACACAATAGGAGTTAACATTAACCAAAATAACATCTTACTTCAACAAAGTAGTCTTATCCCAAATTATAACAACTACTTTATACAAGTTCATATCAATTGAAAACCTTTAATAGTATACTAGTACTACAATTTACAAAATAACACATACAATAACACCACTTCAAATAATATCCTACTTTAACAAAGTAGGACACAAATTCACAAGCAGTATCAAATATATTAAATTATATATATATATATAAGCATACACAACAAAACATGATAGCACCTAAAAATAACACATATCTTATTAACAATGAATTACATATTTCATACATCAAATTTACATGTTATAATGCTAAAAAGATATTTTATGAACAATGCTCAATGACTTCAAAATAGATCCACTGGTTAAAAACAAGCCACCTTCAGCAACAACTGCAGTTGTTGCTATGTCTGGTGGGGTTGACAGTTCAGTAGCAGCAGCACTACTCCACAAATTAGGGTATAAGGTTATTGGAATCACTCTACAACTATACAATGATAATATTGGGAAAGGTACATGTTGTGGTAGTCGAGACACGCAAGATGCAAAACAAGTGGCATTAAGTATGGGTTTCCCTCACTATACTCTTAACTACGAAAAAGTCTTTAAAGAAGAAGTCATAGAAGATTTTATAGATATATATATGCAAGGAAAAACTCCCATACCATGCATAAAATGTAACCAAGTTGTCAAATTTAGAGATTTACTTAACACAACAAAATCACTCGGAGCAGATATTCTAGTTACCGGCCACTATATTAGAAAAGTAGAGCAAGATGATGATATATACGTATACTCAAGTAAAGATACAAAAAAAGATCAAAGTTATTTTCTATTTGCAACTACAATAGAACAGTTAAAATTCCTTAGATTTCCACTAGGAAATTTTCATAAGGATAACATAAGAAAACTAGCAGAATATTTTAACTTATCAATAGCCAATAAACCAGACAGCCAAAATATATGTTTTGTTACAGACACATACAAAAACACAATTGCACAACTAAGACCACAAACTATAAAAAAAGGTAATATTGTAGATACTAATGGGAACATATTAGGCCAACATAACGGCATAGTAAATTTTACTGTTGGACAAAGAAGAGGTATTGGATTATCTTCTAAAGAGCCATTATACGTCATAAAATTAAACCCAAATACTAATGAAGTCACAGTAGGCCCTAAGTCTGCACTACTACAGAACAAGCTACATATAGAAAAGATAAATTGGCTAGCTAAAGATAAAATTCCATGTAATGGGCTAAACGTTAAAGTAAAATTAAGATCATCTCACTCAGGTAGTACAGCTATAATCTACCCAAACGATAACAATACAGCAACTATAATATTACACAACACATATTGTACGGTAACTCCCGGACAAGCATGCGTTATTTATGATGGAGATAGAATGTTAGGAGGAGGATGGATATATTAAATTTACTATCATTCAATTTTCAAAACATCTCTTCATCTCCATTTAAAAAATCACAACCTGAGTAAACTTCAATACCAATAGAACACTGTATTATCACAAGATATATTGCTCACAATACCTAGCAAACACATGTCTGATAATAGAGATAGGACATTTAGGAAGAAAATGAATATTTAAATTTACTATCATTCAATTTTCAAAACATCTCTTCATATAAAAGGAACTACATTAAAATTCTATTGTTGTAATATACATATACGGTGTTTATTTACAAAAGTATCTATAGCTTATATTACAATATTATTAACTTTTAATATTAAAGTGTACATGCATTAGTATAAGAAACCATATTAATTCACGTAAGACACAGTGCTTACAAACATATACTATTAATAATTCAATCTTATACTATTCCAAGATACTTCCACTCACTAAATACTCAATAGGTCCTTACATTTTTTTACATTTAAAAATAAAACAAATGACTATAGCTAGCATAATTATATTAAGAGCTACTCATACTACACTTTTGCTACTAACTTCAAGTAAATAACATAATGAAAAAATGCTATATAATCTTAGAAATACAAATAGCAGCCTTACATGCCTTTTTTATAAAAAAAGATAAGATCCTATAGTTACTAGCATTCCCAGAATTATAACACATAGCAGTATCATGATGTTCCAGTTCTTCATTACGAAACTGAATAACCTTATCTTTTAACTCACCATCATCCAACATTGCTATTTGATCTCGATAATGATCACTTATTACATCTTCTACAGCAACAGTACAAGCCATAGCTGCATCTTCACCTATTAAAGCCGTAGTGATACCTAACATTACTCCCATAACATGCCATACTGGTAAAAAACCCGTAGGACGTATTTTTTTATCCTTCATTAAAGAATCAAAATAACCAAAATGTTTCTGTTCTTGTTTCTTCATTTCAACAATTTTCTGACCAACAGACATTTTACGCAAAACCAATTCCTGACCAGAATATATACATACTGCCCCATATTCTCCAGCATGATTTACTCGAATAGCCTGTTCTAATAGATTATTTTTTTGTAACATACTGTTTCACAAATAAATAAACACCTAATATTAAACATAGTATACAATATATAAGATTGCACTCTGCAAAAGATAATCCCATAAATACAATACTAGGGCGATTACAAGATATTACCATACTTACATCTAGCAAAGCATTTTTCAGATCATCAAAATTCAAAGATTTTATACTATCTGTACACCCTATAATATCTGCGACTAAACTATGTTCAAGAGCAACATGATAACCTGAAATGCATATATTACACACATAACATAAGCACATTAAAAAAGAAATCACTTTGGATGGTTTAAATAAATATATAATAAACAATCCAATAGTAATAAAATACGGTATACGCTCATATATACATAACTTACAAGGAGACATACCAAATAAATATTGAGCTATATACGCTATACCCAACGCAACAATACTCGCTATAAAAAATAAAATTACACTATAATCCTTCCTTATACTCATTATTCTACCTAAATTTCATTAGAGTCAAAATGTAATCATTAAGAGCTACTGCATCGTGAATAGTCAAGTTAAAACATATAAACGCCACAAGATACATAACTACTAATGTGTAAATAACTAATACCAATCCTTCAGCGATTATTGAAAAACAATTATTATATGATATTTGTAACCTAGAAATAGGCCAAGGTTTTATTACATCAATAACATTAAAAAATACAAAAGGGACTAAAAAGAACATTAAAAAATGTATAAAATCATTAAACCAAGCAGGACACATAAAAATACTTTTACATATTTTGTCATAAAATATTGCTAAATAGTTATATATCGCAAGTATTGCAGGCATAGATAATGCAACAACCAGAAGCTGTCCTAATGCTATCTGTACTACTATTATATCACTTCTACTATCAGTAGAATTATTAGATTGAAATACAAAGATCGATATCACAGCTATTATCATAAGCACTAACGACACCTTTAAAAAAAATGATGCTATTACAGCTCCTGTTATTAATAGACCATATGATACATAGAACATCCCATATATTAAGTAAAATAATATATAACCTAATATTAAAGACAATACTGCAGCCCAATGATTTTGCCACGCTGGTAAATATCCAGTACCTAAAAAAGTACTTATTAATCTAGTAGGTAAGACTTTACCTATAATTCTCATTAAAATTTGAAGCCAAGAAACTAACATAGGCCAATACTAATTGTGAACATTATAAACTAATTTAAAATAAATCTTACTCTTTTACTGATGAAAAGAAAATATAAAATGTAATTAATGTCATTTAACAACATATAAATCATCTTATTAATAGCAAATAGTTACTTGACTTGTTAGTAATTTACTACTATGCTTTAGTTTAGTTATTACTTAAGTCACTTGTTGTTTATGGCTAAAAAAGGTTCTAATTTACTTGTAAAGTTAGCAAGCAGTGCAAAAACTGGTTTTTTTTACGTAAAGAAGCGCAATCCCAAGAAGTTAATTAATAAGCTCTCTTTCCGGAAATATGATCCTGTAGCAAAAAAACATGTATTATTTACCGAAGAGAAACTGAGGTAAGGTTCATTTCATTGCTTACATCCAACAATGAAACACTAGTTAACCTTTTTGATTTTAGGGCTTTGTATTTTTCTGATCTTAGGCTGGACGGGAACATTTGTGCCTCGCTCTCACACTCAGTTGATGATTCTGATGTTGTTTGTTCTCCATTCATGTATGTGTTTATATGTTTATACTCACTGCTTCCACTGCTAACAGACTCTACACCACCTAAAGTGTTAGAAGAGCATGTATTACTAACTTCCATATGTAGGAGCTCATTACGTGCTATGAGTTTAATCCATAATCTACCAATTATGCCACAACTTACCCAAATTATAGATAGTATCAAAGCAGCAACACCAATAATAAGTATATTGCTATATCCTGCTTTTGCAATTGTACCAAATATATTACATAGATTATCCTGAAACTCAATTATATACAGCACAACAACACATGTAATTAGTACAAAAGTTAGCATTAATGATATAGTTAACTTAACATAGCAACACCTTTCTTTCCTTAAACTTTTCCTTTTAATCTTTTTATAAATTTCTTTAGTTAATAAATTTTTATTCATCAACTTCATCACATAGCTACTACCCTTTCTAGAAAATAAACCTTGTCTATCATCTGCAATTAGAAGCTCTACCATCTCTACACTACTACCTCTTATAGCAATATCTAATGGTGTCTCTCCATCTGCATTTACACTCATTATATTAAGATCATAAGATAGTATCTTTTTTACTAAATTAGCTTTACATGCTGCCACAGCTTGATGCAAGAAAGTATTACCATGACTATCTACTACTTCAAAAATCTTCTTTAATCTGTTACGTTCATATCTAAACTGGTTACACAAATAAGGGAATAATACTGCAGAACATGCAATGTCATTGCTTGCAATAGCAATATCAAAAGGTGTTTTTCCTTCACTATTCTTTTCTAAAATAACTTCTTGCCAACCTAACTGTAACGCTTTTAGTAATACCCCCACACTACCTACCGAAACAGCCTGATGTATTAAGTTATTACCATTATGATCTACAGTAGTAATTGGAGTACAACCTTCACTATTCTCAATTGATAAATCTATATGCTTACATGACAATAAACAACTCACTACTTCTAATTTTCCTGATTCAATCGCAAAATGTAGTGGTGTACAACTTCTAGCACTATTTCTCAATTCATCAATTTCACCATTACGATTATATGTAGTTGCTTGAGTATTAACATCCATACCAATATCTATACATAATAGCAAATTATCTACATAGCCGCCCATAGCTGCATGATGCATTATATTCCTACCCATATAATCTTGCTGATTTACAGCATCTGCATTATGTTTAACCAACAATTTTAACACAGAAAATGAGTTACTTCCTGCAGCCAAATGCAATGGTGTTAATCCAGATTTCGCAGAACTTAGAACAACATTTGATTTACTCAACAAAAATCTTACACACTTTTTTGCATTATATGCAGCTGCAAAATGTAGTGCCGTATAACCATACGAATTAACAGAATTAGCATCTAATTTATATTTCTCAAATAAAATCTTTAACAGCTCCACACTATCTGACTGTACCAATACAGAAAGAATGCTATCAGAATCAGGGCCATAACTCCTACCTAAAATATGCTCATGATACTCCTTTAATAAATGAGAGTCATTATGATCCAGTGTCTTGTCTAACTTCCCTAACTCTACATGACATATAACTTTTATTATGTTTTCATACGATGCTTTACATATTCTATTTAATAACCTTCTATCGTTGCGTATACAATAAACAAACTTCTCTAATTGTAGTTGTAGAGATTTATCATCTTCAGGATCCAAATCATCAGCTTTGAAATCTAGTAGACAATTAATACATTCTAATAAATCATCAGTAACACTTTCTTGTTGCTCTATTACTTTGAGTAATGCACTTTCAGCTACTTTTTTTAATTCACCACTACATTTTTTAAATTTACTTAAAGAACTACATATAATTCTAATCGCTGATAAATCTCTATGTTCTAATGCATACTGTAATGATCCTTTGTTAAAGTCTACTGGAGAATACTCTACACCGTTTCTACTAGAATATGTGAGAGCAACTTTAGTTATTACACTTTTCTCTTGATTAAAAGTACTACTAAAAATTAAGCTCAAAAACTCTTCCCTTTCAGGTGAATTACCAGGAAATATCAAACCTAAACTACCAAGATCACATACGTAAAGATAACCTCCTGAAACTCGCGCTTCTAGAGTACGAACTGATTGAACACTATCTACAACAATACAATATCCTGCCCCATTTTGATATATAATAAATTGACAATTCCGCTTAACTTTTGCCTTTTTTCTAGATTTTAAAAGCGATAAAAGTCCTCGGAAAAAAACTTTAAAATCACCATCTGCTAATGCATCTGCTAATAATTTGTTTAGATTAACAACTTGAATAGGAGGGATGCCTTGAGTTTTTAACTTACTTAATTGTTCATTTTCTTCTTTGGATAATAAAACAATATTATCAGAACATTGTTGTACCCCACCTGATACTGCACCATTGTCCTTATAATGTTGTACATTACCATTTAACATATTAACTATCTCTATATTTGTTTAGAGATACTCTGTATAAGTTAATATCATGAAATATATATTAATAATTGTGTTTAAGCAAAAACCATCGACTTTAAATAATGTTACAAATTAACACTTAACAGCGATTTCTGAATTATAGAAAATGTAAAGATCGTTTTATAATCTAAGAAATAATTATTAACAGGCTAGTAAAAAATCATTGATTTTTATTAATAGATAATTTAATATTTTAATAAATCATTATTATGTAATTCCACAAACGAAGAAATATTATGGTAGGTAACAACTACGTGCAGCAAAATAGAAACAACACTGCAGATGAAGAAGCCCAAAACAATTTAAATGAAGCTAGAGAAACTCAAGGCATCGATAATGCTGCAGATGAAGAAGCCCAAAACAATTTAAATGAAGTTAGAGAAACTCAAGGCGTCGATAATGCTGCAGATGAAGAAGCTCAAAACAATTTAAATGAAGCTAGAGAAACTCAAGGCGTCGATAATGCTGCAGATGAAGAAGCCCAAAACAATTTAAATGAAGTTAGAGAAACTCAAGGCGTCGATAATGCTGCAGATGAAGAAGCTCAAAACAATTTAAATGAAGCTAGAGAAACTCAAGGCGTCGATAATGCTGCAGATGAAGAAGCTCAAAACAATTTAAATGAAGCTAGAGAAACTCAAGGCGTCGATAATGCTGCAGATGAAGAAGCTCAAAACAATTTAAATGAAGCTAGAGAAACTCAAGGCGTCGATAATGCTGCAGATGAAGAAGCTCAAAACAATTTAAATGAAGCTAGAGAAATTCAAGGCGTCAATAATGCTGCAGATGAAGAAGCCCAAAACAATTTAAATGAAGCTAGAGAAACTCAAGGCGTCGATAATGCTGCAGATGAAGAAGCCCAAAACAATTTAAATGAAGCTAGAGAAACTCAAGGCGTCGATAATGCTGCAGATGAAGAAGCCCAAAACAATTTAAATGAAGCTAGAGAAACTCAAGGCGTCGATAATGCTGCAGATGAAGAAGCCCAAAACAATTTAAATGAAGCTAGAGAAATTCAAGGCGTCAATAATGCTGCAGATGAAGAAGCCCAAAACAATTTAAATGAAGCTAGAGAAACTCAAGGCGTCGATAATGCTGCAGATGAAGAAGCCCAAAACAATTTAAATGAAGCTAGAGAAACTCAAGGCGTCGATAATGCTGCAGATGAAGAAGCTCAAAACAATTTAAATGAAGTTAGAGAAACTCAAGGCGTCGATAATGCTGCAGATGAAGAAGCCCAAAACAATTTAAATGAAGTTAGAGAAACTCAAGGCGTCGATAATGCTGCAGATGAAGAAGCCCAAAACAATTTAAATGAAGTTAGAGAAACTCAAGGCGTCGATAATGCTGCAGATGAAGAAGCCCAAAACAATTTAAATGAAGCTAGAGAAACTCAAGGCGTCGATAATGCTGCAGATGAAGAAGCTCAAAACAATTTAAATGAAGCTAGAGAAACTCAAGGCGTCGATAATGCTGCAGATGAAGAAGCCCAAAACAATTTAAATAAAGCTAGAGAAACTCAAGGCATCGATAATGCTGCAGATGAAGAAGCCCAAAACAATTTAAATAAAGCTAGAGAAACTCAAGGCATCGATAATGCTGCAGATGAAGAAGCTCAAAACAATTTAAATGAAGCCAGAGAAAGGCAAAGCATCGATAATGCTGTAGATGAAGAAGCTCAAAACAATAATACACAATTACATACTTCTCACATTTCACCCATAACCATAAATACACATCAACATACCTTTCCAAGATAGCAAGAGATAATACTTTATCAATATACTAACTAATACACATGTATAATAGATGTATATATAGTTAGTATATTGACACTTAATAGAATCTTTCCCATAAACATCTAATGTACTATATAAGCTATAAAACCGCTATAGTAAATTCCTAATATTATTAGACCAGTGTATAAAAGTATCTATACCTTTCTCTGGTGTTATTTGAATTGTTTTCGGCTTCTTCATCTGCAGCATTATAGATGCTTTTACACAGTATATAGTCAAATTAACATCGCATCATAGAGTCAAACTAATAACCCTATCACAATGTAAGAGATTTAACGCATTCTGATTATTAACTTAAAATAATATTCTAACAAATAAAGTTTATTAGCAATTCCACTACACAACTAAGAATACAGCTTTTTTTCCAACAGCATATTACTATATGCCAGATTAAAAAAAAAAAACATGCATAACAAAACACATAGATATAAACCATATCTTTACCCAAATTACCTTATACAAAAATGAAAGTTAATACCCATTACATTAAAACAACAAACTCTGATAATTCAAAAACAGATAATATCACATAAAAAACATAGCAAGACATTAACTATTATTAGGTTATTAATTCATCCAAGAAATTATGAAAATATATATCGAGACAATTATATACAACTACAATACTCATATAATAACATACTTAGCAAAACATTATAAACTAACAAATAAAACATCTAGCATACTTTAAAAGTTTTAAATTATATCAATAAAATAAAACACTACATTTCGTTTTTATAGAAAAAAATTAATATTTTTTGCTATTTTTCCTAAAAAATTGACTTTTATTAAAAATTATGAAACTTTGTAAAAATAATATTAAAAATATTAAAGAGCTTCCATGCCATTTGAAATTATCAGATACACCAGCCTAGAATCTATCTTAAAAAAAATACTGAATATATCAGAAATACCACAACTTGATTTTCATCAATATAAATCAAGCAAAAATGAGTCACTCTACAGGTTTGTGAATAAAAATATCAAACCCATATTATCTAATCAACACTATTACAACTATAAAAATGCTACTAAAGAATACCCTCAAATACAAATTATCAATACAGAATGCATAATAAATTTACTATTACTAAATTGTATTCAAAAAAAACTTCATAATGTTTTGGATGTCAAAGAAATCTTTGAACTCTTGATTATAGGAATAATAGAAACCAAGTGTTCTAAACTTTATAACAATCATATTCACAGTATACACCATATTAATATAAAAAACCGTGATGCAAGTACGTATTTAAAAAACGTAGTATTTCTAGAACTTTATGCAGAACCTATATGGAAAAAACATATTCGAGCTTTTACAGAGTATTTCAATCGACAACATAACTTAAGAATATTAATTCTTAAGAACAGAGCTTCCGATTCGTCTTTAAAGAGTAGCAAGCAATATAGCAACACCGATTTCATGTTGGCTGGTAACCATCTTACTGCTAACCATATAGAATGCTTATTCTTAGAAAATTACCAAATTTCTATTATAAGTCATTTTCCAAACCTTAAATTTTTACAAATTAAGATAAAACCAGATACCTTCTTACAAGAAGAAATACAGTTGTCAAAATATTTTCACCCTCATTACAAGAGGCTAGAACATATAGTCCTAGCTAATACAATGATAGGGAATAATAAAGCTACATACTTTTCTTACTACAATCATAATAAGTATCCCAGCTCAATCACGTTCTCACTAACAGACATCAACGTACAAAATATAAGCACAATAGAACACAATATAGTAGTACATAGTAGTAGAAATTTAACCAATCAACTACCAAACAATATTAATTTAGCTTATCAATTTTTATACAATATGGATGAAAAAATTTTATATCCATTTAATAAAAGCACCCAAACACTGAAAGGAAATAACGTATATAATATAAATATTACCATCAAGGAAAGAAATAACACTGCCACTTCTCCTGCTGAATCACTAACACAGAATATCGACCTCATACACAATCAACAGAGTGCTCAAAACTTAGGTAATGAATATATCCTCAAAATTAATGATAATCCATCTGTAAGTGGTACTCAACTAAGAACACCAATAATTAGAAGTGGAAAAAGAAAACTTAACACTGATGATTATAACCCAATTGCACAAACCATCAATTATCAAGATAGCATAAGAACCACTAATGATACTTCATTTAGTACTACTCAACCAATACTACATAGAATACTTAGCAATGTAACAACAACAGAAATCACAGGAGTACAATGTCACAAGTGAACATTACATTTGAATCAAGATACCATTGGTCGATGGTAGATAATGGCATACGTTATTCATAATCAGATTTACACAAATTTAAGTAGAATTTGAGTTCATATTGATTGCAATTGTATATATAAAAACAACACTTAGTATCCTATAAAACAAGTATATTTTCATGATTATAATAAAATACTGTAAAAGAAATTAAAGATATCCTTTTTCTTGTTTCTTCATATAAGTATTTTATAACTACACATACATTTAGGATAAATGCTTAAAAGTATCAAATTGATATGACGATAATTAGAGATTAAATAAGTTGATTCTTATACTTGTATGTTATATATTAGATGGCAGTAGGTATGATTTTTGTTTCAATTGATAGAATCACTACAAAAATTTCACCCTATTGAGCTTTTAAATTGTTATTATTATAAATTTAATATTGCGCGTGTTAGTGTGGCATTCACGACATTCGTTTTTTGCAAACTTATATTTAATAAATATGTATGATTTCAATTTTTAATGGATAAATTATGGAAAGTAGTGACGAAAAGCTAGAATCTGTCAAAGATACTGTGACTAAAATCGTGATTGATTGTTTAAAGCTTAAAGATGAGCAGAAGGCTACCCTTTCTGGTAGCACTAATTTAGCAAAAGACTTAAATCTTGATAGCCTTGATTTTGTAGACTTAGTAATGTGCTTAGAAGACCATTTCTCCATAGAAATTTCCGATGAAGAAGCACAAGAACTTGAAACTATAGATAAAATAGAAGAATATATACGTAATAAGTTATCGAGTAATAACTAATAGGAGTACCTTCTATGACAAAAAAGAGAGTTGTTATTACCGGATTAGGTTTAGTCACTTCTCTGGGTAGTGATGTAAAAACAGTATGGAATCTTTTATCTAAAGGAGTCTCAGGTATAAGGAAAATAAATAGATTTGACACATCTGACCTTGACTGTAAAGTAGCTGGCCAGGTAACAATGAAATCTGAATCTGAAGAATATGTTTTTAATGCCGAAGATTATATACCCGAGAAAGATTTAAAAAAAATGGATACTTTTATTCATTTTGGCATAGCATCTGCTACTCAAGCGGTTAATGACTCTAATCTACTGGATTATAAAGGCCTTGACTACAGTAGAGTAGGAATAATAGTAGGATCAGGAATAGGTGGACTTCCATTTATAGAGAAAACTGTTATATGTTTGAAAGATCGTGGCCCAAAAAGAGTTAGTCCTTTTTTTATTCCTGCAAGCTTAATTAATTTGGTATCTGGTCACATATCTATTAAGTATGGATTTTATGGATTAAGTGATGCAGTAGTAACTGCATGTTCGACAGGAGCACATGCTATAGGCAATGCAGCAAGAATTATTCAATCTGGTGAGGCAGACGTGATGATAGCAGGTGGTACAGAAAGTGCAGTCTGTCGTATAGGGATTGCAGGATTTGCAGCTATGAAAGCACTCTCAATAAAGTTTAATGATACTCCAAAATTAGCATCACGTCCTTGGGATAAACAAAGGGATGGATTTGTCATGGGAGAAGGTTCAGGGATAGTTGTGTTAGAAGACTATGAACATGCAAAAAAACGCGGGGCAAAAATATACGGAGAATTATTAGGATATGGAATGACTTCAGATGCATATCACATATCAGCACCTCATCCAGAAGGGAAAGGCGGAGCAAAAGCTATGGAGTTAGCATTATCTAGTGCACAATTAAGCCCAGAATCTATAAATTACATAAATGCACATGGGACTTCCACTCCTATAGGAGACAGCGCAGAGATTCAAGCAATAAAAAATGTATTCAAAGAAAGCATATATAAAATTCCAATATCATCAACTAAATCTTCTATAGGACATTTACTTGGGGCAGCAGGAAGTGTTGAAGCTATATTTTGTATACTTGCTATGAATACAGGAATTGTTCCACCTACATTAAATCTATACGAGTCTTCCGAAGATCCACGATTAAATCTTGTGCCACTCAATACACAGGAGCACAAGGTTAACTATTGTCTTTCCAATTCTTTTGGATTTGGTGGAGTAAATGTATCTCTGGTGTTTGGTAAAATATAAAATCATCTTGACTATGCTATAACATCTCAATATACGATCTTGTATTTTTATAACTTTTTGTCCATTAATTAAGAGTATTATTGATGCATTAGGTTATTTTTCATCAGTATAGCTTGATTACTGTTATAGCAGCTAATTAAAATACTAGCATGGTATGTATTTATTACATGAACTTATTTAATAAACATCAAATATATAAATAAACAATACCAATTGTAATATCATTTTTATTACTAATTATTTGATTATTGTTAGTTAATATTTTAACTTATATTATTAAATATAAATATAAAATTCACTATGCAAACCAAGAAAGAACTATCGAATCAAGAACTTATATCATGTCTTAGATTAATAAGGACACAAAATATAGGACCATCAACATTCTATGCACTAATTAAGCTATACAAAACTTGTCAACACACACTAGAAGTCCTACCAAGTTTAATAAAGAAATCTAGAATCAATAATAAAATTCACAATATATGCTCTACTGAAGTAGCAGAATTAGAGATTGAAAATACTAGCAAGATCGGTGGTAAAATAATTACAGTATTTGACGAAGACTACCCAGAAATCCTACGCAATATCCACGATTACCCTCCAGTTCTAACAGTATTAGGAAATTCACTTCTATTAAAAGAAAAAATAATAGGAATCGTAGGAAGTAGGAATCCCTCAATTAATGGAAAAACCTTTGCTTATAAGCTATCATATGAATTAGCTAATTCTGGCTTTGTTATAGTATCTGGACTAGCAAGAGGAATAGATAAATCCGCACACGATATAATTTCCCATCAATTACCAACAATTGCTGTAATGGCAAGTGGGATCAATATAGTGTACCCACAAGAGAACACACATTTATATAACACCATAATAGACAAAGGAGGATTAATAATTACAGAATTTCCTTTTTCTACATTACCAAGAGCTCAATTATTTCCACAACGTAATCGCATAATTTCTGGATTATCACTTGGAGTAGTAGTTGTTGAAGCTTCCATACAATCAGGATCACTTATTACAGCAAATTTTGCCTTAGAACAAAACAGAGAAGTATTCGCAGTCCCTGGATCACCACTCGATCATAGATGCAGAGGAAGCAATAGCCTAATAAAAAATGGAGCAAAATTAGTAGAATCTACAAGTGACATAATAGAAAGTCTACAATTTAACAGCTACAAACCCTATACCCAGTACCCACTATCCGATAATATAACAAAAAATAGCAATAATTTCCATGAAATCAATAATGCAAAAGACATGATTTTACAGTATATTACCCATAGCCCAACTGAAATTGAAGAAATTATCGAATTTACCAATTTGAACATAAGTAGTATTCTAACAGCCTTAGTTGAGCTAGAAGCATCAAAAAAAATAGAAAGATTTCCTAACAATAAAGTTGCTCTAGTACATTAAAAGAATTTCAAGATTTCAAAAAAGTCAATATTTTCAGTATCTTGTACAAGTAAGTCACTGTTAAATATTAGACAGACCATGTAATAATAGAAAATTGTACATAATAAAATTGCCCCAACATAGAGCAAACTTTAAGATCTATAAAATCAATATTTTATATAAAATTATTTTTTCCAGCACCTTATATAAGAAGTTATTACTAAACCACACAAACTAAAAAAACAGAAAGATTCTAATAATAAAATTGCCCCAACATAGAGCAAATTTTAAGATCTATAAAATCAATATTTTATATAAAATTATTTTTCTCAGCACCTCATATAAGAAGCTATTACTATAACTACATAAACTAAAAAATAGAAAGATCCTAACAATAAAATTGCCCCAACATAGAAGCAAACTTTAAAATCTATAAAATCAATATTTCATATAAAATTATTTTTCTCAGCACCTCATATAAGCAAGTTACTTTTATATAACCATAGAGAAACACCCATAAAAATGTATATCAACCTTTTCTAAATATACAAATTCAAGACTACTTTGAAAATCACCTGATAAAAATATATACATCCTACCTATTGTGAATGAACATAATCCATACCTTCATGAAATTGAATTTATCTCATATATTACAGACCTATACTAATTTTTTTATACAATTACTCTATAATTCAACTTAGTAAAAAAGCAATAATTAATACAAAATTCTATATTTATTACACTCCATATTATTAAATACCTTTCTAAGATAAGCTGACTCTAGTTACTAACCTCATAAACCTTATAAACTGCTATACCAACTATTTTATCCATACCATGATAATAAAAAAACTAGATGTAACTGGCAACATTAAATACGCAAACTCATACACATACCTTAATCCTCAAAACCATCTATTATCTCCTTGCAAAAAGCTTATCTACTTCAACTAAACTCAATTCTACGTAAGTTGGTCTACCATGATTACATTGTCCAGAATGTGAAGTATTTTCCATGTTTCTTAAAATAGCATTCATTTCTTCAATCTTTAATCTTCTACCACTCCTAATAGAACTATAACATGCTATTGTACCACATATATTCTTAATTTTATCATCTAAGAATAAAGTATCGCCTACTTCCATAACACTATCAATTATATTCACAATAAGTGATTTAATATCAAAACTTCCAAAAATTGCCGGAACTTCCCGTACTACTACTGACATATTACCAAGTGGTTCAATTAGCAATCCAAGTTTTAATAATTTTGCCTTATATTCAACAAGTAGTTCCAAATCAAGATGGCTATTCATTTCAACAATTTCAGGTATCAATAGTATTTGACGTTTTATTCCCTCTTTTTCCATAACTTGCTTCATATATTCATAAGTTAATCTTTCATGAGCTGCGTGTTGATCAACAATAACAATAGAATCTTGAGTTTGAGAGATAATATACCTATTATGTATTTGGCACAAAGCATAACCTAATGGGTAAGTATCAATTAACGAATTGTTTGGTATTTTTTGATGATTTCTCAGTTTCAATGTATCAGTTAATTCTAAATCAATAGAATTACTTGCAACACTAAACTTATCACTATTTAGGGACTCTTGTAGAAGATCGTTAGCTAAACTAACAAGATCTTTATTCTCTTTCAATATGTCCAAATTACTAGTTTCTACTTCAGATTTTTTCTTGTCATTAGGGTCTCCAAAATTCTCATCAATTCTCTCCTCTTTAAGCTTATCTGTTATTGTTCTTGAATCTTTACAAAAAGAAATACTATTATCCCATAAAGATTGATCATCCGCATCTATGTCTGTAGGATTATATTTTTGTATACTGTTATTAAATAATTGTTTCTTATTTTGAAGAAGCTTAGAAAATTCGGAAGGAACATTATTACCAATATTTTGTGAGTTTCTCATGTTAGCAACATTGTTCTGAATAAAATGATCATTTTCAAGTTCACCAACAGACTTTAACTTCATATTTATGTTGACAGATAACGCTTCTTTAATTGCATTAACTACAGTTCTATATACTAACTTTTTATCCTGAAATCTTACTTCAGATTTATTTGGATGAACATTAGCATCAACTTGATCACATGGAATATCAAGATGCAATACAACAACCGGATATTTATCCTTTTCTATAAAATCACTATAAGCATATCTCACTGCACCTATCAGTAAATTATCATAAATAGGGCGACCATTAACAAAAGTATATATAAGACTTGACTTACTGCGACTTAATGTAGGAGATCCAATGTATCCTGACAATTGAATCTCCTTCTCTTTTATACTTACTAGTGGTAAAGAATTTTTATAAAACTCCACTCCCAAAGTTTTTATTTCAGATAATCTATCAATATTTGATTGTTGCTTTAAATACTTAAATATCTGCTTGTTATCAACAAATAATGAAAACATTATACCATGATTTACCATAGCCAGCTTATTGATCATATCAATAATAGATTGAATTTCTGCTTTTTCTGTTTTAAGGAACTTTAATCTATTAGGTGTAGCAAAAAATAAATCTCTTACTTCAATATAAGTACCACAAGAAAGTGCATCTGGTATTAACTCTTGCGTTTTCTCTCCACCTTCAAATACCACTAACCATGCAGTATCAGAATCCTGATGCTTTGAAACCATTTTTACTTTACTAACAGCCGCAATAGAAGTTAATCCTTCCCCTCTAAACCCTAAAGATCTGACTTTAGATAAATCACCATCAGGAAGTTTAGATGTTGCATGACGAGCAAATGCAATTTCTATATCTTCTTTTTTAATTCCAATACCATTATCACTAACAATTATTAAATTACGTCCTCCACGTTCTATTGTAATACTAATAACAGTAGCCTTAGCATCTATTGAATTCTCAACTAATTCTTTAACTACACTAGCTGGACATTCTATAACTTCTCCTGCAGCAATTCTATTAATTGTTCTAGGATCTAATAGTATAATTGACATATGCTAACACTAATAACTGAAACAATAGGTTACAAACGTATAGGAATAACAAGTATTTCTTAGTAATACAACCACTAAATATCCAACATAAATCATCCAGCAATTTATTATCATAATACAACAATTCCTTAGAAATACATAAAAGCTTAATCTTATCAACCTACATAACTTACTACAATTAAAAATAGTACATATAAACCACACCACATACTTAACACTACTTTAAATCAATGCACTATCTGTTAATAAAAACAGCATATATGATATACTCTCTACTTCATCAATAGAACTACAAATCACTAAAAACCTTTCTCTTCAAGCACATCAGTATATGGGAACGTTAATGTTACTATAGTACCTAAATTAGGTTCACTTTTTATTTTGAATACTCCATTCATCAATTCAACTAGCTTCTTACTTAATGGTAACCCCAATCCTGTACCTTCATATTTACGAGCATGTCTACTATCCACTTGTCCAAAAATAGACATAACTTTATACAAATCTTGCTGTGCTATACCTATACCATTATCAATAATTTCAATAACAACTACTTCCTCTTCAAGATCATATTCTACTACTAATTTTACACACCCATTTTCAGGAGTAAATTTTATTGAATTAGACAACAAATTAATTATCACTTGCTTCATTCTTTTAGGATCTGCAATCATTACAGCCTTATTAGGTGGTAATACTTTTTCAAGTTTTACTTTTGCCTGCTCAGCTCTTGGAAGCAGCATATTAAAGCAGGAAGAAACAATTTTTCCTAGATCAAATTTTACAAATTCTACTACTAATTTATCAGCTTCAGCTTTAGAAAAATCTAAAATATCATTAATTAAGCTCAATAAATGAACACCAGCATTGTGAATATCATTTATATATTCCTTATAATGAGTATTCCCTATAGCACCCATAGATTCAGCTTTGATCATCTCCGAAAATCCAATAATAGAGTTCAATGGAGTACGCAACTCATGACTAATATTTGCAAGAAACTGTGATTTACTTACATTTTCTTGTTCTGCTACTTCTTTCGCTTCTTTTAATTTTAAGTTAGCATCATACTGCCTACTTAGCATCTTTGTATTTCTATAATATATACACCAAGTTACAACAACAAATATAATAATGATTAGTACAACTATCACTAAAAATACAGTATAGAAGTTTACAATAACACTAGATAAATTCTCTGAATTTTTAATTATCTTCAAAAACATCAAAGGACTACTATCTTTATCATACAATGAGAATATAGGAAATATAGAAGTAGTAGTTGCCCCATGACTAATCTTATGATCTACATATTCCCCTTTCAATAATGAATTCATATCTTCAGAAGACAACAGTAGATCTTGATCTGCAATATCTTCACTACTTCTATTAGAAAATATAACATTCCCATCTACATTATATAAAATAACGTGAAGATCTTTTACTCCACCTAAAGCTTTGAGAAATTCAGCACGTAATTTTATTAGTAAATTCATATAGTATGTATTGGTCGCTACATGACTTGGAGCTTTTGCTAATAATTGAACATACTTATTGATGACAGAATTAACAAGTATTGCCTTAATATTCAGATTGATTTCCTTTGACACTTCATACAAATAATCCTCCCTTAGGTATGTATGTGTATAACCAACCGCAAAAAACAAAGTAATCACCAAAAACATTAACAACAAAATTCGAAAATATCTCATATATACACCCAATCACCCATAGCATGATAATATGTATATGGTGTTATTTATAAACTTTTTCTTAGTTGATCTATAACAATATCGTGCTATCATAACACATGTAGCTTGCATTGCTATATACGTAAATAGCTATCTTAAAATTTTAAGGAAATTTAAATGAATAATTCAGTAATTTTACCAGTGTATGCACCATCTAGTACCACTTTTTCACATGGAAAAGGAGTTTACTTATATGATTACAACGGAAAAAAGTATGTAGATTTTTATGCAGGAATTGCGGTCAGCTCCTTAGGGCATGCTCATCCAACATTGGTAAGTGCATTAAGAACACAGGGTGAAAAGCTTTGGCATTTATCAAATTTGTATACAATACCTGAAGCTATAAAGCTAGCACAAAAGTTAGTAGATATTAGCTTTGCTGACAAAGTATTTTTTGGGAATTCAGGCGCAGAGTCCATAGATTGCTGCTTGAAAATAGCAAAGTCATATCAATGTGGGAAAGGTAATACCCAACGTCATCGATTCATCACAATGAAAAAATCTTTCCACGGAAGAACATATGCTGCATGTTCAGCAAATGATCCAAGTAAATTCTCTCCTTTACTTAAACCATATGTTGAGTGGTTTGATAATGTAAATCCTGATATCACATCCGTAAAAAATGCAATTAACAAAAACACAGGTGCAATATTAGTAGAGCCCATACAAGGAGAAGGTGGAATAAATGTACTTGATGATTCTTTTTTAAAAGAGTTACGTACGATCTGTGATCAAAATGATATATTATTAATTTTTGATTGTGTACAATGTGGAAGTGGGAGAACAGGAAAGTTTTTTGCTTATGAACACGTCGGAGTAACCCCTGACATATGTTGTCTTGCAAAAGGATTAGGTGGAGGTTTCCCTATATCAGCAACTCTAGCAACTAACAACGCTGCTCAGTTTATGGGTCTTGGCATGCATGGTTCTACTTTTGGAGGAAATCCGCTAGCAACTACTATTGCCCTGGCTGTAGTTCAAGAAATTTTAAAAGATGGTTTTTTAGACAATGTAACTAAAAATAGTCATTACCTATACAAAAGACTAGAAGATTTAGCCAGTAAGTTTCCAGTAATTGAACAAATCAAAGGCAGGGGACTTATGATAGGGGTGAAAGTCAACACTGACAGTAGAGCATTAATGAGTGGATTAACAAGTTACGGATTACTAACTAGCGTTGCAAGCGATGATACTTTAAGAATAGTGCCTCCTTTGATAATTACTCAACGAGAACTTGATGAAGGTATTGCTATATTAGAAAGTTATTTACAAGATAAACATCATCAGTAAAAACTTAAATGATGTCTCAAATTTTTTAATAATGCTGCAACCTATAGTATAGTATGTAGGTTAGTAATTTATACATTACTAATTGGTATTATAAGTAATGGTCGTGTTCAGAAAAAAAATTATTACTACACTAAAAAGTTATTTATAAAGTAAGTATCCTCAATAAAAATCAACTTGATGTTTCATAATTTATATGGTATGCTTTAATATATGTCTGTATTGTGTGTTCACATACGTTTGTATTCATCTCAGCTATTTTTAAGTTAACGTGGTATAGGGCTATGATATTAATAGAAAATAGAAAAGTGGATTTATCATCTAATAAATCACGTAAACGTGATCCAAAGCTACAAGAAGCTGTCCCTATGTTAGAAAAATCACCAGATAAAAAGCATAAAAGTATAAATTATGACCAATTATTTTTAGGGATCTCTTTTATTGGGCTAGTAATAGAAGCGGCATCTTCTATATTCAATTTAGTATCAACCCATGTTTTTGTTTCTGAACGCATTAAACGCATAGTAGCTATTGCTTTTTATGTTACTTGTACAATAGTTACAGTTGCCATGATTATCAATTCAGCACTTGCAATAAAAGAATCAATAAATAAACAAAAGATCTCTCAAGATTCATCAGAAACATCAGATAGAAAAAACACAGATGAATCTATAAAACATAATAAGTTAGCAAAAACACAGACTAATCTTCAAGTTTCTGAGAATTCTCTTACTATTGTTTCACAATTGATGTGGATTATAGTCTCCATCGCATCATTAATAATGCTTTCTATGGGCGGTAATCCAACACTTGAACAATTAAGTTTATTACTATCAGTCACTGCACCTTTTTTAGGTGTTGTTTCTTGTGTTTTAAGGTTATTAGACGCAGGTATATCATGCAAAATAGGTAATTCCGAGAAAGAAAAAAGACGATCTCGTAATTTCACAATTCTATGTGCTGTTATTTTAGTTTTTGAAGCAGTTCATTGTATATGTCATATTCTAGAAGCGGTATCACTTAGTGGAAGAATGCAGGATCTTTATAGTTTTCAAGATACTGCTGTACTCTGTTTAGAATTGATAACAGTACTTGCGTTTATTGCAGCATTTTTAATAGAAAAGTATATCGATAGCAAAGCTGAAAAAAGTCAGACTAGTGATTCAGGTATCAATACTCCCCTCCTTGGTGGCTTAGATGATGTTTGTGCTGTTTGTGCTGTTTGTGCTGAGCAGCTTATTGCATCAGAACGCTCCCTATCAGTTACTTAGCCGCATTGGTGTACAATTAAGCTATTTTAGTTAATAACATATTATTTGAGGATTCAAGTTATAGGTCCTTGCTTATCCTTTTAACCGGCATAAGATATTTGCAGCACGATTATTTGAAGCTACTATAAAGTCAGAAAGCTATCATATTGTAGTAATCAAATCAGGCAAAATGGTCTTTAGAAATACTAGTACTATTATCTATTATTCATCATCCTGGAAGGACCCATGACAAGTGGTGCTGTGGCTATTTGAAACCTTGAAAAATAAAAGCAGCACTAAAAACTATATCGTACGATTATACAGTTATAATGATTTAAGAAGTATTAATAAAATTAAAAACAGAAGAAGGATTCTAGTTCTTTTTCTTGCCATATATTACTAACCATTAGATAATACTTGAATCTATAGGAAGAACAGAATCAGTTTCATGGCTTTATAGCAACACTAATAAATGTAAAAAGTCTAGAAGGAAAACTCTGGTATTATATTATCGTGGTTGCCTATTAGTAAGTTTTCCAAAAAAAGAATTACATTAAAAGCTGCTACACTGTAGAAACAGTACTAGGCTTAACACTTTACAGCAGTATTGATAAATTAAAGAAATCAGAAAGAGAATTTTAGTCTTCTACTGCCATAATGATACCTTAATCTAAAAACAGAATAGCAGTACTAGAAGTTAGTATGTATTATAAAATATACTAGAATACAATTTCAACAAAAGTATAAAAAAATGTTGATTGATCATAATTCCCTACATTACTCAAGCAATATTTCCCGTTTTCCAGTATTTGCAATTCCAATAACACCATCTCTTTCCATGCGTTCTACTAAATTTGCAGCTCTATTATATCCTATTCTCAATTGTCTTTGTATATAACTAATAGAAGCTCTTCTATCTCTCATCACTATTGAAACTGCTTGTTGATATAATTCATCATCACGCTCAGAAACATTATCATCTATGCAGTAATCATAATCTTGTTGGATTTGTGTAATCCCTTCTATATACTCCGGAACACCTTGAGATTTTAAATATTCAACTATATTCTGTACTTCATCATCACTAACAAAAGCTCCATGAACACGTATTATTCTACCACCAGATACCATATACAGCATATCACCCATACCAAGTAACTGCTCTGCTCCTTGTTCACCAAGAATAGTTCTACTGTCTATTTTTGATGTTACAGCAAAGCTAATCCTTGTTGGAAAATTTGCCTTTATTACTCCTGTTATTACATCAACAGAAGGACGCTGAGTTGCCATAATTATATGAATCCCAGCAGCTCTCGCCATTTGAGACAACCTTTGTATCGAAGACTCAATTTCTTTTCCAGCTACAAGCATTAGATCTGCCATTTCGTCTACTATCACTACAATATAGGGAAAAACACGAGGCTCTATTATAATCTTCTCAAAAATTGCTTCCCCTGTCTCCTTATCAAATCCTGTCTGCAATACTTTTTCAAGAACTCTATTTTCACTAATTGCTTCCTTAATTTTATCATTATAACCAACAATGTTACGCACTCCAATATCAGACATCAACCGATAGCGATTCTCCATTTCACTTACCACCCACTTTAAAGCAGCAATAGCCTTTTTAGATTCAGTCACTACTGGAGTTAATAAGTGTGGTATAGAATTATAGACTGATAACTCTAATACTTTGGGATCAATCATAATCATTTTGCATTGATCCGGGGTTAAGCTATAAACTAGAGATAAAATCATAGTATTAATTGCCACAGATTTTCCAGAACCTGTAGTACCAGCAATAAGAATATGCGGCATTTTCACCAAATCAGCTATGACCACTTCCCCATCTATCCCTTTTCCTAAAGCTATAGGCAGCTTAAGTCTAGAATCTCTATATTGTTCACTTTCCAACAAATCACGTAACATCACTATTTCCCTATAGTGATTAGGCAATTCTATACCCATAACATTCCTTCCAGGAATAACTGATATACGTGTCGACAAAGCACTCATAGAACGAGCAATATCATCAGATAAACCTATAACCCTCGATGATTTAGTCCCAGCAGATGGCTCAAATTCATATAACGTTACTACCGGACCATATCTAATATTAACTATCTTCCCATGTATAGAAAAATCTTTCAGTACCTTGTCAAGTAGACTAACAACATTATTATCTGGACGAAATTCCCTTTCACCTGTTGGATTAGATTTAGGCAAATAATCAACACTAGGTAATATAAATTCTTTTTTCTTTTTTTTTTCTTGAATTACTTGAAGATCTATCTGAGGTTTATTATAAGCCATTTTTGCTCTTTCACTACCGCAGTCATCATATCTATCATCATTTTCTTTATCATTATCACCATATCCACCATCATCTTTTTCATCATCACCATATCCACCATCATCTTCTTCATCATTATCACCATATCCACCATCATCTTCTTCATCATTATCACCATATCCACCATCATCTTCTTCCTCATCACCATACCAACCATCATCTTCTTCATTATCACCATATCCACCATCATCTTCTTCATTATCACCATATCTATCATCATTTTTTTCATTATTATCGTATCTAGCATCATTATCTTCTTTAATTTGAAACTCCAATCCTTCTCTATCTAAAAAACCCAACTCGTACGCTAATCTGTCTTCTTCTAC